>NZ_CAUQKJ010000010.1 GCF_963518785.1 uncultured Campylobacter sp. | reverse complement strand
ATCCGACCAATCCGACCAATCCGACCAATCCGACCAATCCGACCAATCCGACCAACCAAAACTCCGGTATTATGTAGCATCCACACAAGACTTTCACTATAAAATCCGCTAAAATTCAGTCTATTATAGCATACCATAAAGGATTTTGTATGGCTGAATCTCACGTAATATCCACTCTCGTTAGTAAGCACTCGGAGCTTCAAGGAAATATCAAATATCATCAAGATATAGTTTTAAAATTAAAATTAGAGCTTGAAACGATAGATAAGGCTATCGCGATATTTGACCCTAGTTATAGAACTACGTTCATTCGGGCTAAAAGAGTTAATAATGCTTCGTATTTTCCTCACGGTGAGCTAAATCGTAGGATTATAGAGTGCTTAAAGATAAAGTCTAGCACTGTAAATGAAATAGCCGAGTATGTTTTTAAAGATGAAAAAGTAGATGACGCTCTCATTGCCAAATATAAGCAAAACATATCCTCTTTAATTTCAAAGCTCATAAAAAGAGGAACTATCTCGTCCTTTACCGACAACGGAGTTAAATTTTATAAAATAGCTTCCTAGGCTCCAAGTCTCTCAGCTACCCTGAGATTACCTTGCCAGTATCCGCAGAATTCATTTGATATCGAGTTATCGGCTAAACATCTTGATAAAATATCGTCCATTATAGCTTTATTATCAAGTCTTCTAGTGTCTTCTCTTATGCTATCTCGTTTGCATAGTTTGATAAGTAAAGCGTTCCTAGCTTATGGCATTGACCGTATTGTAAGCGTCTAAATCTAGCGTTAAAGCTTTCGCTTTGGTTATTATTCTCTCCATTCATGCCGCTATATTCTATTTGGTGATTTACTCTTTTTAAATCGTAATGAGCTAGCAAATCGTCGTAAACCGAATTTTCATCGGTATGAATTTCGCTGTTTGGCGCAATATGCGATTTAGCGATAGCGTTTATATCTACGTTATTCTCGCTTTTTAAAATAAAGGTCTTAGTTTTACTAGCTCCGCTTCCAGATAAATTTTTATCTCGTAAAGATATGATAACTCGTTTATTAGGCTTAAAAGCTTTTCGTCTATCTATTCTATCGTTTATGTTGTTAGCGGGTTTTATATAGTTTCCGACGTATACTCCGTCCATCTCGACTACTCCGCTAAATTTATTTCCGCTATCGCTAGCCATAAGACTTTCTCTGATTTTATGAGATAAAACCCAAGCCGTTTTATATTGAACGTCTAGGTCTCTACTAAGTTGTAAGGCTGAAATTCCTTTGGTAGCATTAGAAAATATAGCGATAGCAAGAAGTATAACTTTAAAGTCTAACTTATGAGAATGAAATATCGTTCCGTTTGTAAGGCTAAAAGTATGAAAGCAATCCTTGCAGCGATATTGTAATCTACTTTCTATAAAATAATGAGATGAAGCGCTTCCGCAAGTCGGACAAATGGGATTGCCTTTGTTGCTACTCCAACGAATCGATTTAAAATACTCGTAACACTCATTCTCGCTCATACTAGCTATCTTTCTAACGGATATTGTTCTAGCTTTAGATGAAAGAAGGAAGTGTTGGGACATTTTTAAGCCTTTTTATCTTTATTTATGATGATATTATATCACATATATTATTATATTTTAATAAATATATAAAGATATTTCATTTTATTAGATTATTTATAATTATTTCTTGCTATATTGTAAAATTTTAGATATAATCATAAAAAATATTCGTCTCGGCATTACGAACGAATATAAACCAAAAGGCTATTAATGACCGCATATGAAAAACGAGCAAAGGTGTATCTAAAAACACAAATGGCAAAAGCCGATATAGACTATCCTAAACTAGCGGAACAATTAAAAGAAAAAGGCGTAAACGAATCAAGAGAGAATTTAGCGAATAAAATTAATCGAGGCAAGTTTAGCTTTGCGTTTGCTTTGATGATTTTAGATACGCTGGGTGTTGCGATAGATAGATAGATAGATAGATAAAAGGGGCAGTTATGAAACTAATAAACTACGCTTTGGTTGAAGAAAAAAGACCACCTATTTATACAGCTATGAAATATTGGGGCAAGAAACCTCATAATATATGGCGTGAGTATATTGAAAAATTTACACCACAAAATGGCATTATTCTTGATCCGTTTTGTGGTAGTGCCATTTCTGCGATAGAAGCATTAAAGGTTGATAGAAAAGCTATTTGTTTCGACATAAACCCGATTAGCTCATTTTTTATAGAAAGCTATGTAGGCAAATTTGATGATAAACTTTTTAAAAAAGAAGTGCTAAATATAATTGACAAAGTAAAAAATGATGAAATATATAAAAAATTATGGGAATATAACGGTATTATTCATAATCTAAAATATGACTGTGATGTAGCATATGAAGTATGTGCTAGCCAATTTAATAGAGGGAAATATAGAAACCTAGAAATTAAAGAACCAAGTGAACTTGATAAAAATGCAATAGCATATTCAAAAACTTTGGATCTTAAAAAGCTTAAATTATCTTATGTTGATGAGCCGTTTTACGATAGCAAATCATTTAGTGCAAATTTTATAAAAAAAGTTGGTGGAAATAATTTTAAATTTTTATGGACTGAAAGAAATCTTTATGTTTTATCACTAATCTTTAAAAGTATATTAGACAAAAAAGACGAAGTGATCAAAAAACAGCTTCTATTTGCTTTTATTATGACTACTCATTTATGTTGTAAAATGAATATTCCAAGACGAGATAGTGCAAGAAGAAATTTTTCCACTAGCTGGGGTAGAAGCGCTTATGTTTGTTCATCAAGACAAATGGAACAAAATCCACTAATAGTGTTTTTTAACAGTTGTTTTGGCAAACAATCGGTAGAAAGTGCTTTGTTATATTCAAATAGCTATATTCGCAAAGACAAAAGAAAATTGAAAAAAGTATCCATTTCAGATAAGGGTAAAAACTACAATTCATTTGATCTTAAATATGGAGCAATAAACGTTTTGGCTATTGACGAATACATAAATGAAAAAAGCATTGATTTTATCATTACAGACCCACCTTATGGAGGATTAATTCAATATTTAGATTTATCCTATATATGGAACGTCTGGTTAAAACACTATGACAAATCATTTTCTAACATAGATTTTAATAGTGAAATTACAATAAATAAAAAATTTGATTTGACTAACTATGAAACAAAAATGACCTCTGCACTAAAAAAACTAAATGGAATTTTAAAAGATGATGGAAAAATGGTTATTACATTCCACAATCAAAAGATTGAAATTTGGAATAGCTTTATACGCTCCTTACAGAACTCTAATTTCATCATTGAAAAAGTAATACATCAAAAAAATAGACGAAGTGGGGAGTCGGTAGTAGCAAATCCTTATGGAACATCAGGAACAGACTTCTACATAAGATGTGCTAAAAATTTAAAAAGAATTTCGACAAATAGTTCAGATAGAAAACTAAGTGAAGCGATTGTCGAAATTGCTATCAATGCTATTGCTAGAAGAAATGAACCTACTCCATTTTTAATTTTACACGACGCTATTCTTGCCGAAATTACTAGCAATGGCTATCTTTTTAGCCACGACAATAACACACAAATCAAACTTGCTCTTGAAAGCGAACTTAATAAAACATTTGTGATTATTAATGAAAAAAATAAGGGTGGAATTTTATGGTGGTTAAAAGAACCAAATCGGCACATATCACATTATGAAGTTCCATTAAAGGAAAGGGTAGACAGAGCTATACTTTCTTTATTGAAAGATAAAGGTCTTGTTAGACTTGATGACGCATTGGGTGTTATATATAAAAATTTCCCGAATGGATTAACCCCTGATGAAGATAAAATAAAGATGAGTTTGGCAAAATTCGCAAGCCAATCTAGTGGCGGATGGGTTTATAATAAAAATTCAATCAGCTCAATAGAAGCCACAACTCATTCTAAATATATTTATAATTTAATCAAGATAGCTAAAAGACTTGGTTTAGAAGTATATGTTGGAAAACGTGAACAGCCTGAAACAATTGAAGAAAAAGGTAAATTATTAAAACTAAAAGATTTTTGCAATTATACAGACTTACCTTTTGAAAAATTTGGCGCAGATGATAGTGAATATGCAAAAAGTAGAATTTCTATGATTGATGTGTTGTTTATTAAAAATAACAAAATAAAATTTGCAATAGAAGTTGAAAATTCTACAAATATTATATCTGCACTTCACAGATGCTCTGTCCTCGGTAGTGAAGTAATCAAAATTATTGTAATACCGGATGAAAGAAATAAAGAGCTTCTGAATTTAAAAGACCCATTGAGCCTTAATGAAATCAAAACAGGCAACTGGAAATATTTGTTTTACTCAGAGTTAGATAAACTAATTGCACAAAAAAAGCCAAGCCTAGAAGTATTTTTAAAAGACATACAATGAAACAAGATAATGGAATTTACGACAAAAGAAACAAGCTAAATGATTTAACTGGCAAAGAGTGGCTTAAGCTTACAGCAAGTTACTGGTTTAGCGAAAAGTGTAAGTTGGACAAACCAGCGCTTAAACACCCTGCACCGTTTATGGTAAAAGATATAGAAAAACTAATTAAGTTTTTTACAAAATCAAATATGACTGTATTAGACCCGTTTTGTGGTAGTGGAACAACACTGGTTTCTGCTTATAATACAAATAGAAAAGGTATTGGGATCGATTTGAGTAAAGAATACTATGAGCTTGCAAAAGAAAGGCTACTTGATATGGGGGCTGATGAATTTGAAGATTTTAAATATTTTATTGGAAATAATACGGATGTCATAGAAACATTAAATAGTAATAGCATAGACTATATTGTAACATCGCCACCTTATTTTAATATTTTGAAAAATAAATCAGAAGGTATTAGAAGCGATAAAAGTAAAAAAGGCTTTAGAAATGGGGCAAGGCAAGGAATTGTAAGTTATACGGATGAAAGTTTAGATAATTTAGAAAATCTTGAGAATTATGAACTATATCTAATTAAAATAAAGGATATATTTTTAAAATTACAACGAGTATTAAAATCTAGAAAATACTGTTCTATTATAATAAGTGATTTTACAATTAATAAAACAGAAACTTGTGTAACTGGAGATTTTGTTCGTATTATGCAAGAGTTGGAGTATGAATATTGTGGCAATGTAGCACTTATACAAGAAAATAAACCGTTATATCCATTTGGGTATCCGTTTGCCTATAAAATAAACCACCATAATCAGAATATACTAAATTTTAGAAAGCAATGACTTTTGGAATCCTTTCTAAAAAATAGCAAAAAATAATTTAACTTTTTGTGCATTTGCTACATAATACCGCAAAAACTCGACCGGCTAAAACCCAAGCGTAGTAAAACCATGACGCGATAAAAACCGGGGCGCGATAAACTCGTCGCAGCTTGAAGGCAAGATTTATTACTACCGAAGCTTGAGGGAAAAATTTATCGCCGCCGAAGCCCGCAGCTAAATTTTACCGCCCAAGCGCGGAATTTTAGGCTTTGGCTTCGGGCGCCGAAAATAAAATTTCACGCCAATCCGCTTATAACACCATCGCTCGTAATCTTCATATTTAGCGCGTTAGGAACCTTCGGCAGCCCCGGCATAAGCATTATCTTGCCGCAGACGGCGACGATGAAGCCAGCTCCCGTGCGAATTTGAAGGTCCTTAACGCTGAGTTTAAAGCCGCGCGCGCGCCCGAGTGCCTTGGCATCGTCGCTGAAGCTATATTGCGTCTTTGCGATGCAGACGTTTAGCCGCTCAAGCCCCAAAGCCTTGATGTGCTGCAGCGCCTTTTGCGCTTCAGGCTCGAAAACGACCTCGCTCGCGCCGTAAATTTTAGTAGCGATCTTTTCGATCTTGCTCGCCGTATCGTCACTAAGCTCGTAGGCGAATTTCAGCTCCTTAGCGCGCTCGCACTCATCTACTACGAGAAGGGCTAGCTCAAGCGCGCCCTCGCCTCCTTTGGCGAAATTTTCACAAATCGCCATCTGCACGCCGCGCTGCTTGCAGTAATCGCGTACGAAAGCGATCTCGCCGTCGCTATCGAAGCTGAAGCGATTAAGCGCCACGACCGGATTTAGCCCGAAGTTTTGTAAAATTTCAATATGTCCGCCTAAATTTACGATGCCTTTTTGAAGCGCGGCAAGATCTGGGCTCGCGATACTTTCTTTATCCGCGCCGCCGTTGTATTTAAGCGAGCGGATCGTGCTGACTAACACCGCGGCATCCGGAGCGATACCAGCGCGGCGACACTTGATGTCGATAAATTTTTCAGCCCCGAGCTCGCTTCCAAAGCCCGCCTCCGTTACGGCGTAATCTGCTAGCGAGAGCGCAAGCTTGCTCGCCATTATGGAGTTGCAGCCGTGCGCGATATTTGCGAAGGGTCCTCCGTGCACGAGAGCGGGCGTATGCTCAAGGCTTTGGATGAGATTAGGCTTCATCGCGTCTTTTAGCAGGATCGCCACGGCATCCGCGCAGCCCAGATCGCGCACGTATATCGGCTCTCCCTGCGTATCGTAGGCGACCATGATGTTTGCGATGTTTTCCTTAAGCTCGGCAAGATCGTTCGAGAGGCACAGAACCGCCATTATCTCGCTAGCCGCGGTGATGTTAAAGCCGTCCTCACGCTCTACTCCGTCGGTGCGCCCGCCCTGACCTACGGTGATGTGGCGCAGCGCGCGATCATTCATATCCATGCAACGCTTCCATAAAATTTTCTCGATCTTTAGCGGGTTTTCTTGGTACAGCGAGTTATCAATAACCGCTGAAATGAGATTGTTTGCAGAGGTGATCGCGTGAAAATCGCCGTTAAAGTGTAAATTTAGATCATCCATCGGCACAAGTTGCGAGTACCCGCCGCCCGCAGCCCCGCCTTTGATACCGAAAACCGGTCCCAGCGACGGCTCGCGCAGCGCAAGGCAGACGCTTTTACCTAGGCGTTTTAGCGCGTCGGCTAGGCCTATGGAGGTCGTCGTCTTGCCCTCGCCAAACGGCGTCGGATTGGTCGCCGTGACCAAAATAAGCTTCGAAGCGCGCGATCGCGGCTTGATATTTAGTTTGGCTTTGTAGTGGCCGTACAGCTCGATCTCATCCTCGCTAAGCCCCAAATTTTTCGCAACGTTTGAAATTTTATCCGGCTTCGCCGCATTTGCTATTTCGATATCGCTCAACATTTTCTCTCCTTAAATTTAAAATTTTATCGCGCAGCGTTTACGCGCTGCCTGCTTAAGCTCTCGCGGGCTCGCTAGCGCTAAATTTCTACGAAAACCCTCCGCCTGCGAGCGATAAATCCGCGAGCCGCACCGAAAGCCGTCCGGATGCCGCGCAGATATCGCAATCCTCTCTCTTGCGGACGCACACCTTGTCCGCGAGCCGCACAAATCAAAGCTCGCGGCGCGAAATTTGCCCCGGTTAAATTTCGATCTCGATGCCCACGGGGCAGTGATCGCTGCCCATCACGTCGCTTAGGATGAAAGCGTCCTTTAGCCGCGAGCGCAAATTTGCCGAGATGAAAAAATAATCGATCCGCCAGCCTACGTTTTTGGCGCGCGCGTTAAAGCGGTAGCTCCACCACGAGTAGGCGTCCCGCAGCTCGCCGCGCACGGCACGGAAAGTGTCCACGAAGCCCGCCGCCTCCACCTCATCGAGCCACGCCCGCTCGATCGGCAAAAAGCCCGAGGTTTTGGAGTTTGCTTTGGGGTTTGCAAGATCGATTTCGCGGTGCGCGGTATTTACGTCGCCGCAAAATATCACTCCGAGCCCCTGCTCCGCGAGGCTGCGCGCGTAGGCTAGGAATTTTGCGTAAAATTCCATCTTATAGGCTAGCCGCGCCTCGTCCTTTTGGCCGTTGGGAAAGTAGATATTAAAAAGCACGACATCGCCGAAACGGTGCTGCAATACGCGCCCCTCGTCGTCGGGGAAAAACAGCGCCTTGCTCGTCTCGCTTTTAAATTTCGCTAGGCTCGCCACGCCCGAATATCCCGCGCGAGCGGCGGAATTTAGATCGATCTGAGAAAATCCAAGCTCATAAAGCCCTTTCGGAGCGTCCTTTTCGCTCACCTTGATCTCTTGCAAGCCCAAAAAATCGGGATTTTGCTCCGCAAGCCATGCAAAGCCGTCTTTGCCGAGCACTGCGCGCAGCCCGTTTACGTTCCAACTAATCAGTTTCAAATTTAGCCTTTGGCCTAAAAATTTTGGTATGATTATACGAAATTTTGACTAAATTTAAAGGAAAATTATGCGCAATCAGCCCAAATACCGATTTTTTGCCAACTGGGGCTACGCTATGGCGGGCCTTGCCGAGATGCTGCGCAGCGAGCGTAGCTTCAGGCTCGAGCTTTGCGTGTTTGTCCCGCTTCTGCTGTCGCTATTTTTTTGGAATTTCGGCGCAGTACTAAATCTATTTTTGATCTTCGGTGCGATCTTTACTATAGCTCTTGAGTGCGTAAACTCAGCCATTGAGCGCGCAGTCGATCTTGCCACGAGCGAAATCCACCCGCTAGCCAAGGGAGCCAAAGACACCGCAAGCACAGCCGTGATGATGAGCCTATTTCTCAACGCAGCGCTGTGGGGATATGCGCTGATAGATAAGCTCCTTTAGTAGCAACTGCGTATAAAAATTTAATTTCGCCGCAGCGCCATAGATAAATGGCAAATTAAGCCTAAATTTCGTAAAATCACCGCTAAGACGCGAGGTCGCGTAATACGTTTAAAGGTAAACAATGCAAAGTTCAACCTCATAAATCCCGCTAAATTTAAACCAAACCAACAAACAAATTTAAATTTAACGGAGAAAAACCATGAAAAGACGAGACTTTCTAAAACTAGGTGCGCTAGCTGCGGCTTCAGCGCAGGCAAAACAATTTGACGCGGCGGCGCAGGCGATATTTGACGAGCAGATGGGGCTTTGCGCGAATAAATTTGGCGCATTTTACGTCCAAACCATCGGCGGTAGGGCCGTTGGCACCGAGCCATTCGAGGGCGACGCGATGCCGACGGTGCTAAACAACGCCCTAAGCGATCACATCCAAAACGAAACGCGCGTGAAATACCCCTACGTGCGCAAAAGCTTCCTAGATGGTTCCTCAAATCCAAAGCCGCAGCTTCGCGGTAAAGAGCCCTTCGTGCGCGTTAGCTGGGACGAGGCGATAAAGCTAAGCGCCAAAATTTTAAAAGAAAACTTCGACAAATACGGCTCGCAGGCCATTTACGGGCAGCTTTATCAGTGGGGCAGCCTAGGCAAGGTCGGCCACTCGCAGCGCACCGCAAAGCGCATGCTAAACGCGCTAGGAGGCTACGTGAGCGAGCTTGGCGGCTACTCTTACGGCGCGGCGACGGCGTTTTTGCCTCACGTGACGGGCTCTATCGATCCGACGCATAATCCTACGCGCTGGGAGGGCGTGGTAAAGGAGGCTAAAACGATCGTGTTTTGGGGCACGAACCCAGTCGTCTCAAACAAGATCGCCATCGGCGTGCCGATGCACAACTCCTACGCCTACTACGAGATTATGAAAGAGAAATTTAAAAAAGGCGAGATGAAAATTTATAGCATAGACGTCTACCGCAACGAAACGGCGGAGTATTTCGGTGCGCACTATCTCGCCGTGCGCCCTTGCACCGATACGGCGATGCTGATCGGGCTTTGCGAATATCTTTACGAAAACGGGCTTTACGACAAAGAATTTATTGAGCGCTACACGGTCGGGTTCGATAAATTTAAGGAGTATTTCACCGGCGCGAAAGACGGCGTGAAAAAAGATCTTGCGTGGGCGAGTAAAATTTGCGGCGTGAGCGAAAAGGAGCTAAAAAGCCTAGCCGATACGCTAGCTAAAAAAGACACGCTCATAGTCACTGGCTACGCGATACAGCGACAGCACCACGGCGAGATGGCATACTGGGCGCTGATCGCGCTAGCTGCGATGCTAGGCGATATCGGCAAGACGGGGCGCGGCTACGTGATGAACGATCAGATGCATAAAAACGCCGATATTAGCTTCATCGCGCCAAAGCTTCAGGCCTTTAATCCCGCGGTAAACGAAAAATACATCGCCCCGCAGGGCAAGCTAGCCAAAGCCAAATACCACGAGATACCAAACAGCAGACTCATAGACGCGATCATGGAGCCGGGCAAGCAAATCGAGCGCAACGGCAAAAAATACGTCATGCCGCACATCCGCGTGATGTTTAACGCCAACGGCAGGGCCTAACCCGCCATCCCGATACTAACCGCGCGGTCGAAGCGATGAAAAAGATCGAAGCGATCATCACCACAGAGCCATTTTGGACGAGTACGGCAAGACTCAGCGACATCGTGCTACCGGCAGCTCTTGAGTGCGAGCGTACGGACATAGAGTTTGCAAACTCCACTAGCGAGTACCTTTTTGCGATTAAACCGCTAGTAAAGCCTGCGGGCGAGAGCAAGAGCGACTTTGAGATCGCGCGGCTCATCTGCGCGCAGTGGGGCGAGGAGTACGAGCAGGCCTTTAGCGAGGGCAAAACGGAGCTTGAGTGGGTGAAGGAAATCTACGCCGATGCATTCCAAAAGTCTGAAGGCATGGGCATAGCGATGCCGAAATTTGAGGAGTTTTGGCAAAAGGGCTACGTTAAATTTGATAAAATCGACGAGAAAAAGCGGTACTTCACAAACTACGCGGACTTCCGCGCCGATCCCGAGAAAAACGCGCTAAAAACACCGTCGGGCAAGATCGAGCTCTACTCCGAAGCGGTCGAAAAGCTAGGATATCCCGACTGCCCGCCGCACGCGACGTGGATGGAGCCCTTTGAGTGGCTGGGCGGCGACGTGAGCAAGTACCCGGTCGCTATCAGCGGCGCGCACTCTAAATTTAGACTCCACTCGCAGCTAAACAGCTCGCTCATCCGCAACTACGCCGAGATCGCGGGCCGCGAACCTGCGCTAATTAGTCCCGCCACGGCAAAGGCGCGCGGTATCAAAACGGGCGACGTGGTAAGGATATACAACGACCGAGGCGAGATCCTCTGCGGCGCGCTGGTAAGCGATACCGCGCAAGATAACGTCGTGATCGTAAGCGAAGGCGCATGGTACGATCCGGCCGTCTGGGGCGAGCGCAGCCTATGCAAGCACGGCAACATAAACGTGCTAACCAAGGACGTGCCTAGCTCGCAACTATCGCAAAGCAACACCGCGCACACGAGCATGGTGCAGATCGAGAAATTTAAAGGCGAACTGCCGAGCGTAACGGCGTTTGATAGACCCGCGACGATAGAGGCTTAGGCATACTTTCTTTAAATGAGATGAAATTTCGGTTTTGAAAGCTTTAAATTTAGGACTCTTAAAGACCGCACTGGCGAAATTTATCCATGCTTCGTGCGGCCTTTTTTTGAAATTTTGGTTTTGGAATTTGACCCTTGCGATCGCACGCAAATACCTATTATGTGCGGTTGTGGACGCAGATTTTTGCACTCCAAAAATAACAAACCGCTTTAAAAAATTCCAATCGCAATCGCGCTATGAAATTTTAAAAGTAAGTTGCCATACCGAGTTACTGCAAAATTTAAAGCGAATTAGCCACAGGGCTCCGCATGATTAGACCAAAAAATCGCGCCGCAAAATTTTAAATGTAGTTTACTACACCCAAGCTACCGATAAATTTAAGCAGGGCAATCACGCTGCGAGATCAAGGGCCGCGCCGATACCGAGCAAAACGCACTATGAAATTTTAAAGACAAGTCGCTGCGCCTACGCTACCGCCAAATTTAAAATGAACCGATCGCACCGCAAAATTTTAAAAGCAAGCCGTTCCGTTCAAACTAGCTAAATTTAAAATTAAGCAATAGCGCCATTTGAGCTACGAAAGCCACTCATCCGCAAGTCGCCGATCGCAAGTCCTACGCCGCAAGCGCCCTACGCTACGACGTTTGGAAACTCATAGACCACGCGGCCGCTTTTGATCGTGCATACCGCAGCGCCCGTAAGCTGCTTGCCGAAAAGCGGCGAGTTGCGCGATTTGGACTTATTTAGCGCCTCGTCGTATACGTAGGAAATCTGCGGATCGATGATCGCGACGTCGGCCAAAAAGCCCTCTTTGATCTCGCCCTTGTCTTTTAAATTTAGAATTTTAGCCGGGTTAAACGAGCACAGCCGCACCATATCTTCAAGACCGATGACGCCCTCGTTTACGAGCCGAAGCGTGAGCGGCACGAGGGTTTGAAGCCCCAAAATTCCAAACGGCGCGTGATCAAATTCTACGAATTTATCATCGGTGTTGTGCGGCGCGTGATCGGTCACGATGGCGTCGATTAGACCGCTTTTAAGCGCCTCTCTGATCGCCTGCACGTCGCTTTGAGTGCGAAGCGGCGGCGACATTTTAAAATTCGTATCGTATCCCATCAGCTCGCGCTCGTCGAAGGTAAAATGATGCGGCGTAGCTTCGCAGGTGACGCGGATGCCCTCGCGCTTAGCCTGCTTTATGAGCTTTAGCGACCACGCCGAGCTTACATGCGCGATGTGGATGTGCCCGCCCGTCTTTTTGGCAAGCAGCAGATCGCGCGCTATCATAATCTCCTCTTTTTCGCTCGCCATCCCCTTTAGACCGAGGATCGCGCTTATCTTGCCCTCGTTCATCACGCCGCCGTGGCATAGCGAGCAATCCTCGCTGTGATTTATCACGAACGAGCCGAAGTGCGCGGAGTATTCGAGCGCCTGTCGCATCACGGAGCTATCGGTTACGGGTAGCCCGTCGTCGCTGAAAGCCACGCAGCCCGCCTCAAGCATATCGCCCATCTCGACGATCTTTGCGCCCTTGCAGTCCTGCGAGATCGCGCCTATGGGCAGCAGATCGATAAGTCCGCGCTGTTTGGCCTTGGCGATCATCGCGCGCGTGATGCTTGAGTTGTCGTTCACGGGCCTGGTATTTGCCATCGGGAGGCAGGTCGTCACGCCGCCTGCGACCGCAGTTTCGCTGCCGCTGATGACGTCGTCTTTGTATTCGAGCCCGGGATCTCTAAAATGCACGTGCATATCGATGAGCCCCGGCATCACGAGCTTGCCCGCAGCGTCTATGACGCGGTCTGCGGCGGGACACTCGCGCGTGATCTTTGAAATTTTATCGCCCTCGATCAGGACGTTCGCCTCCTCGCTGCCGCCCCAATTAACGATCGTGCCGTTTTTTATTAAAATTTTCATCGTGCGCTCCTGTTTAAATTTATCGTATGAAGTATCGCCATTCGCATCGCCTCGCCGTTTTCTACCTGATCTAAAACGCAGCTATAGCGCGGATCGTCGGCTACGTCCGAGTTGATCTCCACGCCGCGATTGATCGGACCCGGGTGCATTATCATAACGCCCTCTTTCGCCGCTTGCATCCGCTTAGCGGTAAGTCCGAAAAATTTCGAGTATTCGCGCACGCTCGGGAAGCTCGGCTCGCCGTCTTGCCGCTCAAGCTGGATTCTAAGCATGATGATGACGTCGGCGCCCTCGATCGCCTCCTCTACACTTTTGCATATCGGGCAACCGAACGCGTCGCAGTCGCGCAGCATCATCGGAGGGCCGAAGAGCCGCACGTTTATGCCGAGCTTTCGCATCGCCCAGATGTCGCTTCTAGCCACGCGCGAGCGGAATATATCGCCGATGATCGCGACATTTAAATTCTCGATCCTGCCCTTGTGCTCGCTTATCGTAAAAAGATCCAGCAGCGCCTGGCTCGGGTGCTCGTTCAGCCCGTCGCCCGCATTCACGATCGATGCGTCGCAGTTGGCCGCGACGAATTTCGCAGCACCCGAGCAGCTGTGGCGCAGTACGAAGATATCCGTGCGCATCGCCTGCATATTTCTGATGGTGTCGATCAGCGTCTCGCCCTTTTTCGTGCTGCTGTCTCCAGCGGTAAAATTTACGCTGTCTGCGCCCAGACGCTTGGCTGCGATCTCAAAGCTCGTGCGGGTGCGGGTGGAGTTTTCGAAAAACGCGTTGATGACCGTCTTGCCGCGAAGCGAGTCGGATTTTTTGACGTCAGAACGGTTGAGCGCTTTAAACTCGCGCGCCAGATCTATAAAGTCGTAGATGTCCTCGCGGCTCAGATCCTGCGCGCTAAGAAGATGCTTTAGCTTATACATTCCCTCTCCTTTTTTGGGCCGAATTTCAGCCGTAATTGTATAAAAAAATCTCTGATAAAATTTTAAAATTTAAGAGCGGGGCTCAAATTTAGACGCGGAATTTTGCTTGGAATTTTATTTTAGATCGCATACGAAGCGCGGACGGGATTTTAAAATTTTACCCGCGGCGGCATGCGGAATTTTGAAATTTTACCCGCGGCGGGCGGCGGAGCGGATACGAAGCGTAAATTTAAAATTTTAAGAAGCGCCACGGACTATGAAATAGTCGCGTAAATTTAAAATTTAGCGAAGCGGATGCGGAGGACGAAGCAGCCGCATAAATTTAAAGCTGTGCGTAAAATTTTAAATTTAGTAGGACAGCGCAAACGCTCGCGCTGCCAGGCTCGCCGCTGTTTTGCGCGGACGCTATAAATTTAGCGGGCGAAGCGAAGCGTTTTTAATCGGGCGCAAACAGACCTGCACGCGTAGAATTTTAGCGCTCAAGTGCGGGGCACGAACCGACCTTGCGCGAGTTTTTTGCAAACAAAAATCGCGCAACGTAAAAATTTCCATGCGCCGCAACGCACGTGCCACAAAATGATGAAATTTAAAAAATCTTACGCCGAGAGGATTAAATTTTAAAAAAGCCTGCGTCGAAAGATGATGAAATTTAACAAAGCTCGCGGCTTGCGCGCAAAATTTTAAACCGCCGTCCGAGTAAAATTTTAACGAAACTGCCGCGCCGAGTAAATTTTAATAAAATTTAGCATCGTTTCTCTGCGAGCATTCGCTACAACAAACAAATTTAAGCGAAATTTAGCCGCGCTTAAATTCTAAAGCTTTGTCCGCCGCTCCCGTCATCAGACTCCAAGCCATCGTCGCGCTCTTTCGGAGCTTCGCCGCTTCCTTGCGAGCGCCCGCCGAGCGGCTCCTGTCTGGGCTGCACGCCAAAGCCCTCCAAGACCTTACCTAGGCTATCGTTTGCATCCTTAATAATGCCTTGCAGGCTTTCGCCCATTTTATCAAGATTCTTGCCCGCCTCTCGCGCCGCCGCCTCGCCCTGCTTTATCAGATCCTTGGTCCTATCGGCGTTGCGAGCGGCGAAATCGTTCAAGACTTCGGGCGCCTTTTTCTGCAAATTTTGCAAGGCCTCGCCCAAAACTTTAGCATCGTTTGCAAGCTCGTCTATCGTGGAGTTCAGATCGGATTTTTTCTTACTCTCAAAGCCCTGCGGCGCGGAATTTTGCACGGAGCTTTGTATAGAATTTTGCGCGGAATTTTGCCCCGAGCTATCCGCGCTTTTATTAAAATTTTGCCCTTTATTACCCGCGCTAAAATTCTGTTCCGAGCGCGCGCTTTGTTCGCGATCTTGCGCGTCCGACCCGCCGTCGCAGCCGCTCAAAACGCACGCCGCGAATAGC
Source organism: uncultured Campylobacter sp. (assembly GCF_963518785.1). Taxonomy (NCBI): domain Bacteria; kingdom Pseudomonadati; phylum Campylobacterota; class Epsilonproteobacteria; order Campylobacterales; family Campylobacteraceae; genus Campylobacter; species uncultured Campylobacter sp. Next base: position 82,957 of record NZ_CAUQKJ010000010.1, on the reverse strand, counting down.
GCCAAAGTAAAATTTCGCGCCGCATTTATAAAGCTAAAATCGTTTATAAAATTAAAATTTCTAGCGCGACCCGCCGAGATAAAATTTAATCCGCCCTGCACTGAGATAAAATTCTGCCCGCTGCCGATCTTGATAAAATTCTGCTCAATGTATGCCGAAGTAAAATTTTGCCGACGACCTGCCGAGATAAAATTTCGCGACCGTCCAGAGCCCGGCTCGCCGCTAGCTCTGATAAAATTCTGCGCCGAAACGCGTCTGCGCCTTTTCAAAATTCGTCTTTTCAAAATCCGCTCCTTTAAATTTCATCCCTGGCAATCGCGCTTGGAAGCCGTCCGAAAAACAGATCGCTTCTAAGCTTTAAAAGCAGGCAGATAGCGATATCGGCGCTTTGCTCGCGGATGTAGTTTCGATCACCCTTTAGATGAAATTCCCCGACGATCTGTTTGCCGCCCTGCTCCTTCGCGCCGATAAAGACCGTCCCTACGGGCTTTTGCGCGCTTCCGCCGCCGGGGCCTGCGATACCGCTTACCGCAAGAGCGAAGCTCGCCCCGCTGCTTTGCAGCGCACCCTCCAGCATCTCGCCCACGGTCTGCGCGCTGACCGCGCCGTAGCGAGCGAGCGTATCTTCGCTCACGTTGAGCCAGAGATTTTTTATCTCGTTGGCGTAGCTTACGAGCGAGCCGTCGAAAACGTCGCTCACGCCCGCAACCGCGCCGAATTTTGCGGCGATGAGCCCTGCGGTGCAGCTTTCGGCAAAGGTGATCTTGGCGCCTATTTCGCGCAGTCTATCCACCACGAAGCTCATAAAATCGCCGCCTTCGATATAGCAGCTCTCATAATACTTGCCGACGCTTTGCAAAAATGCGTCCAGCGCTCCGAATTTCATCGCACTGGCGCGCACGAGCAGCAAAAAGGAGCTGGGCCTGCTGATCGTAAGCGAAATTTTATAACTGATCGCGAGGCTTTCTAGGCGCTGCTTTACGCTTTCATATTCACAATCAAATAGATAAAAGCTCTCGCCCGCGCTCGGCGCGTCTTGGAGGATCGGCGGTAAGCTCTGCAAGCAAAGCGCCTTGATCACGTTTACCGAGCAGCCTCTGACGTTTAGCAGGAAGCTGTTTTTCGCCACCGCGCGCGCCATCGAGGGCGCTAGGGTTTCTCCGTTTTTCAGCTCGAGCGAATCGAAAGAGAGCGTCGATAAAATTTTTCCGACTACCGCGTAGGCGGAGTTTGCCGCAAAGATCGTGATAAAATCGTACGAATCGATCATCTTTTCAAGCGCGAAGGGCAAAACCTTATCGTTTTCACTTAAGAATTTCAGATCGTCGATCCGCCCAAAAACTCGTTCGTAGCTGCGAGAAATATAGCTCATCAAAGCCGCGTCGTAGCGGATCTCCTCGCCGATTACAAGGATGATATTTTTCATAAAGACCCTCATTAAATTTTCGCACATTATAGCATAAACGCAGACTGCTCTTTCAGAGCTTTTTAATGGCGTTTTGGATAAACTTCACAAATTTTTTAAGACACGAAAAGGTACAAATATGGACTACAAAGATACTCTCTTTCTTCCTACGACGGACTTTGCGATGCGAGGCGCGCTACCGCAAAACGAACCTGCGCGGTTTAAGGCATGGTACGACGAGCGTAAAATTTACGAAAAGATGAAAGCTAGGCGCAAGGGCGCAAGCGTCAGCTTTAATATCCACGACGGCCCGCCGTACGCTAACGGACACCTCCACATCGGCCACGCGCTGAATAAAATTTTAAAAGACATCATCACCAAAACCCATTATTTCTTCGGCGAGGATATCCGCTACGTGCCGGGCTGGGACTGCCACGGCCTACCGATCGAGCAGCAAGTAGAGATCAAACTCGGAGATAAGAAAAAATCGCTTTCAAAAGTGCAGATCCGCGAGCTTTGCCGTCAGCACGCCAAAGAGTTCATCGACGTGCAGCGCAATGAATTTAAAGATATGGGGATTTTGGGCGACTGGAATGACCCGTATCTGACGCTAAAATTTGAGTTTGAGGCTGAAATTTACAAGGCGCTCTGCCAGATCGCGAAAAAAGGAATTCTAATCGAGCGCTCTAAGCCCGTGTTTTGGAGCTGGGCGGCAAAAAGCGCGCTTGCAGAAGCCGAGGTCGAGTACAAAGATAAAGAGGACTACTCGATCTTCGTGGCGTTTGATCTAAGCGGTGAAGCGAACGCTAAAATCGGCGCAAAAGGCGCCAAAGCGGTCATCTGGACGACCACGCCTTGGACGCTGCCTGCAAACGGCGCAATATCTTTGAACCCGAATGAAATTTACGCGCTGACGAGCGAAAATTTAATCCTTGCAAAACCTTTGGTCGAAAGCCTCGTAAGCCTGGGCATCACAGAAGGCAAGATCGTAAAAGAATTTAAGGCTACCGAGCTTGAGGGCTTAAACGCGATCAATCCGCTAAACGATAGAATTTCAAAGTTTATCCTCGGCGAGCATGTTTTAATGGACGGCGGCACCGGACTCGTGCATACGGCTCCGGGGCACGGCGAGGACGATTATTTCGTAGGGCTTAAATACGGCATCGAAGTGCTGATGCCCGTGGATGAGGGCGGCTGTTTCGATCAAACTCTTAAAACCAAAAAGCTTTTCCGCGCAGACGTCGTAGATGAGCTCGTGGGGATGCATATTTTCAAAGCAAACGAGAAAATTTTAGAGCTTCTAGGCCCCGCGCTTATCAAGTCCGGCAAATTCGTCCACTCCTATCCACACTGCTGGCGTACGCACAAGCCGGTAATCTACCGCGCGACGAAGCAGTGGTTTATCGCGATGGACGAGCCTAAACTTAGCGGCAAGACGCTGCGTCAAGTGGCATTAGAAGAGATCGAAAAGGTTAAATTTTATCCGCAAAGCGGCATCAACCGCTTAAGCTCGATGATAGAAAACCGCCCCGATTGGTGTATCTCTCGCCAAAGGGATTGGGGCGTGCCGATCGCGTTTTTCCGCGATAAAAGCACCAAAGAGCCGATTTTTGATGAGAAAATTTTAAATAATATCTACGAAATTTTTAAAGCCAAGGGCGCGGATGCTTGGTGGCAGATGGAAATTTCGGAGCTCTTGCCGCAGGACAGCAGCTATAAGCCTGAAAATTTAGAAAAGGTGATGGATATCTTAGACGTTTGGTTCGATAGCGGCTCTACGTGGAAAGCGGTGCTACAAAGCGGCGCCTACGATGCAGGCAAATTCCCCGCGGATATGTATCTTGAGGGCAGTGACCAACACCGCGGCTGGTTTCAAAGCTCACTGCTTCTAAGCTGCGCGATTAACGAATGCGCGCCGTACAAGAGCATCCTCACGCACGGATTTACCGTCGATGAGAAGGGTCAGAAGATGAGTAAATCAGTCGGAAACGTCGTCTATCCGCAAGAGGTCGCCAAGAGCCACGGCGTGGAAATTTTACGTCTTTGGGTTGCGATGAGCGATTATTCGACTGATCTGAAGATCAGCGACAATATCCTAAAGCAGGTAAGCGAACAGTACCGCAAGATCCGAAATACGATAAGATTTCTGCTCGCAAGCACCAGCGATCTGGGCGAGATCGAGACGGGTAATTTTACGCGGCTTGACCGCTGGATCCTAACGCGCGCGGCAAACGCCTTTGCGAGCGCGGAAGCGGCGTTTAGAAACTACGATTTTTCAAAGGGCTTCAACGCCTTGCTAAATTTCTTAAGCGCCGATTTGAGCGGAATTTATCTTGATATCTGCAAAGACAGACTCTACTGCGACGCACCCGACGAGCCGCGCCGCAGAAGCGCGCAAAGCGCGATCGCTCTGATTACACGAGCTCTGCTGCCTCTGATCGCGCCTACGCTAACCTACACGATTGACGAAGTAATGCAGTTCGCGCCGCAAATCATCAAAGAGGGCAAGCAGGACGCTTTCGATCTAATCTACAAGCAGGTAGAATTTGACGATTTTCTAGAATTTGACGAAATTCTAATCAAATCGAGAGAGAAATTTTTCGAGCTTATCGACGCGCTAAAAAAGGACAAGATCATCAAATCGACGCTTGAGTTGGTTTTAGAAACGAGCTCGAACGAAATTTTATCAAACGACATCCTAGGCGTGGCGGATTGGTTCATGGTAAGCGACGTGGATACTCTGCAAAGCGGAGAAGCTCTAGCGGAGTTTAAGATAAACGACGAAATTTTCCGCCTCGTAAAATCATCGAAGCACAAATGCCCGAGATGCTGGAAATTTAACGCAAAAGAGCCTGATGAGCTCTGCCCGCGCTGCGCGAAGGTCATGCATGCTCGCTAACCCCATAAGTCTCGGCTTCGTATTTTTTACGATCGCGCTGATCTGCGTAGCGACGGGCGTGGGGATCTATTTCGTGAATAAATTTAAGGATGGCAGATGATAAGTTTGAAAGAGGCTCTAAAGCTGAGCGCGGATGAAATTTCGGCGCTTAGAGCGGAGCTAAAGGATAAAATTTTAAAAACCAAAGAGCTCGGCGCCTACGTCGAGCAGCTCACGGGCGAGGCTTTAAACATCAGCGGCGAGGGCGTGCCGATCGCGATCAAAGATAACATTCAGGTAAAAGATTGGAGCGTTACCTCGGCGAGCAAAATTTTGCAAGGCTACGTAGCACCATACGACGCGACGGTGATCAAAAAGCTACGCGAGCGCGGTTTAGCGCCGTTTGGGCGAACGAATATGGATGAGTTTGCGATGGGAAGCACGACCGAGAGCTCATTCTACGGCAAAACTCTCAATCCGACAGATCACTCGCGCGTACCCGGCGGCAGTAGCGGCGGAAGCGCAGCTGCCGTAGCGGCAAATATCACCGTTGCCGCACTCGGAAGCGATACGGGCGGCTCGATCCGCCAGCCGGCGGCATTTTGCGGCTGCGTAGGCTTTAAGCCGAGCTATGGCAGGGTCAGTCGCTACGGGCTTGCGGCGTATTCGAGCAGCCTCGATCAGATAGGGCCGATCACGCGTAGCGTCGAGGACGCGGCGATTTTATACGACATCATCGCAGGCCGCGACGAGATGGACAGCACGAGCTACGCGGGCGCTTACGAAAGCACCGCGGATAAGCTAAACGCGGATCGCAAGCTTAAGATCGCAGTTATAAAAAACTACGTGGACGAAGCCTCGCAGCAGGTCAAAGAGGCTCTAAATTCGGCTATAGAAAAGCTAAAATCATTCGGGCATGAGATCGTTTACCGCGATCTTTGTAGCTCCAAATACGATATCGCGACCTACTACATCATCGCAACCGCCGAGGCTAGCGCAAATTTAAGCCGCTACGACGGCGTGCGCTACGGAAACCGCGCGAAGGCTCTAAATTTAAAAGAGCTCTACGCCAACACCCGCGGCGAAGGCTTCGGCGACGAGGTCAAGCGCCGTATGCTTCTAGGCACCTTCGTGCTAAGCAGCGGTTACTACGACGCGTATTACATCAAAGCACAGAAGGCAAGGGCATTCATCAAAAGCGAATATGAGGAAATTTTAAAAGACGCCGATTTGATCTTTATGCCGATCGCGCCGGGCGTAGCGTATAAATTCGGCGAGCTTAGCGATCCGCTTCGCGCGTATCTTAGCGACATCTACACGATCGGCGTAAATTTAGCGGGGCTTCCCGCAATTTCCGTGCCGGTAGCGAAAAACAAAGAGGCTCTTAATATCAGCGCGCAGCTCATCGGGCGCGCCTACGACGAACAAACGGTGCTGGACGGCGGCTTGAGTTTAGAAAAAATCGTGAAAGGATAAGTATGAAGATCGTCAAAAAGGCTCTGACCTTCGAGGATGTTTTGTTGGTACCGCAATACTCTGAAATTTTACCCAAAGAGGTCGATATCAGCACGAGTTTTACGAAAAATATCACGCTAAATACCCCTCTCGTGAGTGCTGCGATGGATACGGTCACCGAGTATCGCACCGCGATAATGATGGCACGCCTCGGCGGCATCGGCGTGATCCATAAAAATATGGACGAGGACTCCCAAGCCAAGATGGTTCGCCGCGTAAAAAAGAGCGAAAGCGGCGTCATTATAGACCCCATCTCGATCAAGGCGGACGCCACGATCAAAGACGCTCTCGATCTGATGGGCGAGTACCACATCAGCGGCATTCCCGTTATCGACGACAACGGCGTGCTGATTGGGATTTTAACCAATCGCGACCTGCGCTTTGAAACCGACACCGCCGCGCTAGTAGGCGAGAAGATGACCAAAGCTCCGCTAATTACCGCTCCAAAGGGCTGCACTCTAGATGATGCGGAGAAAATTTTTAGAAACAATAAGGTAGAAAAGCTTCCGATAATCGATGCAAACGGCCATTTAGAGGGGCTTATTACGATTAAAGACCTTAAAAAGCGCATCGAATATCCAAGCGCCAATAAAGACAAATTCGGCCGCCTTCGCGTCGCCGCGGCGATTGGCGTAGGCCATCTGCAAAGAGCCGAAGCTCTCGTAAAAGCGGGCGTAGACGCGCTTGTGATGGACTCTGCGCACGGACACTCCAAAGGCATTATCGACACGCTTAAGGAGCTGAAGCGAAATTTCGACGTCGACGTAGTGGTCGGAAACGTCGCAAACCCCGCCAGCATAAAGGATATCGCAAACGCAGGAGCGGACGCGATTAAAGTAGGTATCGGCCCGGGCTCGATCTGCACTACGCGCATCGTAGCGGGCGTGGGCGTGCCGCAGTTTACCGCGATCAACGATTGCGCGATCGAGGCGGCTAAATTTGGAATTCCAATCATCGCAGACGGCGGCATCAAATACTCGGGCGATATCGCCAAAGCTCTAGCTGCGGGTGCAAGCTCGGTGATGATGGGAAGCCTGCTTGCGGGCTGCTATGAAACCCCGGGCGAACTCATTACGTTTCAGGGGCGCCAGTACAAAACTTACCGCGGCATGGGTTCCTTAGCGGCGATGCAAAAGGGAAGTTCGGATCGCTACTTTCAAGACGGCACCGCAAAAGAAAAACTCGTACCCGAGGGCGTCGAGGGACGCGTACCTTACGCGGGCATGCTAAAAGACGTGATCTTTCAGCTGCTAGGCGGCTTGCGAAGCTCGATGGGATACTGCGGCAGCAAGGATATCGCGACCTTTCAGCAAAAGGCGGAATTCGTCGAGATCACGAGCGCAGGTCTTAAAGAAAGCCATGTCCACGACGTCATCATCACGCAGGAAGCGCCGAATTACCGAGTAAATCAGTGATCCTTCAAAGCAAAATTCAAAATTTTGACGAGCCGCTCTATCTAGAGAGCGGCCGCGTCTTTTCTAACTTCAAGCTCGCCTATGAAACCTACGGCGAGCTAAATCTGGATAAATCCAACGTCATCGTCATCTGCCACGCCTTAACCGGCTCCGCGCATGCCGCGGGACTTTACGAAGGCGACGTTAAACCCGGCTGGTGGGACGGGCTCATCGGCGATCATAAAGCGGTCGATACGACGAAATTTTTCGTCATCTGCATAAACATCCTAGCTTCGCCTTTCGGCTCGACATGCCCGCTCGACGTCGATGAAAGCAGCGGCCGCGAGTACCGCTTGCGCTTTCCGGTAGTGGTCGTCTCGGACGTCGTGCGCGCGCAGATGATGCTTTTAAAGCGCCTCGGCATCGCCCGCGCCCGCGCCGTTATCGGCGGCAGCCTGGGCGGCATGCAGGCGCTGTGCTACGCGATCGAATATCCGGAATTTGCGGATGAAATTTTCGTGCTCGCAAGCACATACGCTACGCAGCCTTGGGCGATCGCATTTAATAAGATCGCGACCGAGGCTATCTTGCGCGATCCAAATTTCAAAGGTGGCAACTACGATAAAAATCTGATCGCCGAGCACGGACTTGACGGCATGGCGGTGGGGCGCATGGCGGGACATATAAGTTTTTTAAGCCCAAGCTCGATGCAGGAAAAATTTGGGCGCAACTACGTCGAAACCGACGGTCTTTACGAGATCAACGGGCGCTTTCAGGTCGATCGTTACCTTGAATACAACGGCGAAAATTTCGCGCGTAGGTTCGATCCGCTGTGCTATCTCTACATCGCCAAGATGATGAATATATTTGATTGCACGCGCCACTACGGCAATCTCAAAAACGCCTGCGCGCAGATCAAATCGCGCCTGCACCTCATCTCTTTCAAAGGCGACGTGCTCTTTCCGCCGGGGCTAATGAAAGAAATTTACGATGCGATGAACGATCTAGGCAAAAAGGATCGCACGAGCTACGCGCAGATCGATAGCGACTATGGGCACGACGCGTTTTTGGTCGAGATAGAAAAATTTGATTACATCATAAAAAGGATTTTGGATGAGTGAGAGTTTCGAGGAAAAAATGGAAAAGATTAACGCGCTTTTAAAGAGCCTAAACGACAAGGATCTGAGCCTAGAAAAGAGCGTGAAGCTGTATAAGCAGGGCGTGGCGCTGCTAAAAGAGGCGAAGGAAATTTTAGAGAACGCCAAACTCGAGGTTGCCGAAATAAACGCACCCGAGCAGGCTTAGGAGGCGGTTATGATAAACGTATGCGTTTTGCAACTACCGACGCTTTCGATGAGCGAAAATCGGATCGATTACTATATGAAGGTCGCCAAAGACAACGGCGCGCGGATCGTGCTGCTGGGCGAATATGAGCTAAATTCCTTCTTTAGCGAGCTTAAAAAGATGCCCCGCTCTATCGCCTGCGAACAGAGCGAGCACAAGCAGGAGCTGATGGCGCGGCTGGCCGCCAAATACGACCTGCATATCGTAGCGCCGATAATCAGAGCCGCTAGCGGCGCGATTTTGAGGCAGGCGGGCATTTTCGGCGGCGCGACTCAAAAAAGTGCGCGCTGTGGCAGCGAAAATTCTTTAAGCCTTAAAAGCGAGCCCGGTTGCAAGGGTAAGCTAAATTCCAAAAGCGATTTAAATTCCAACGATGGTTCAAATTCTAAAGGCGCTTTAAATTCCTGCGGCGCAAAATCTTTAAATTTCAAAGCCGCAAATTTAAAAAGCGCCTCTAAAGCCCCAAACGCTCTAAATTCCGAAGAAAGCCAAAAAGACGCGAGCGAAGAGGAGATCTTTTGCGCGAGCGAAAACGAGCCCATCTGGGTGAAATCCTGCGCGAAATTTTCGCCCTCGGAGGTGAAATTTTACGATCAAAATATCCTGATGGACTATCCGCACTGGAACGAAGAGGGCTTTTTCGCCAACCGCAAAAGCCGCAAAATCGGTAAAATTTCCCCGATGATCTTTAGCGAGGGTGGCGTAAAATTCGGCGTCTGCTTCGGCTACGAGGCGCATTTTGACGTATTTTGGCGCTATTTTATGCAAAAAAACGTCGGCTGCGTGCTCGTGCCGTGCGCTTCGACCTTTGAAAGCGGCGGGCGCTGGCGCGAGCTTTTGAAGATGCGCGCGTTTACGAACTCGCTCTACGTCATCCGCGCCAACCGCATCGGCGAGGCGAAATTCGGCGAGAGCGAGTTTAAATTTTACGGCGAGAGCTTCGTCGTAACCCCTAGCGGCGAGATCGCAAACGAGCTGAAAAACGAAGAGGGCGTGCTGATGTGCGAAGTGGACGCGGACGAGATCGCTGCGGCGCGCGGACTGTGGAAATTCCGCAAAAACCTAGTCAGCAGGGGGCTTTTATGAACTACTTTCACAGACAGATCCAGCTTTGGGGCGAGCAGACGCAGCGCGCGCTTGCGAATAAGCGCATCCTGATCATCGGCGCGGGCGGGCTTGGAAGCAGCCTTTCTTACGCTCTGGGCGCAAGCGGCATCGGGCGGATCAGCGTCGTGGATTTCGACACAGTGGCGCTTCACAACATCCACAGGCAAATTTTATTTACGCTCGAAGACGAGGGCAAATTTAAAGCGGACGTTTTCAAAAGCCGTACGGAAAGCCGCTACGACGGCGTGAGCGTGGAGGTGCACAAGAGCCGCGCGGAGGAATTTTTCGCTAGCGCGACCGCCTCGGGCGAGAAATTTGATCTCATTTTGGATGCAACCGATAATCTCGCCACGCGCGCGCAGATCGATGCCTTTGCTAAGCAAATGGGCGTGCCGTGGGTATTTGCATCGGTGGACAGCTGGCAGTGCCAAGTCTGCTTTGTGCAGAATGCGGATTTTAAATTTTTCCCTAGCCTAAACGCGACGCCTGCGGGCATAACGGCTGCGATCGTGATGTTTGCGGCGAGCTTTGAGGCAAACCTCGCTCTGCGCTATCTAGCGGGGCTCGAGGTCGAAAAAGACCTGCTTTACTACGCGAACTTTTTTGGCGGCGAGCTGGAAGTTAGGAAGATAGGGTTGTAACTTGGCGCGAAGGTTCCCGTAGATTCTGCCTTGATCTAACCTCGCACTTAACGCCCCTTTACTTTTCTTCTCTTAATTTCTGTTGTGGGTGAATAAGTGCGGTGGATTTAAACGCTCTGTGCGTTCGGATAAAATTTTAATTTATGTGCCCAAGCCAAGAATATAGAATTTAAAAATTTACGCCCAAATGTATCTTGGAAGCAAAGCGCGATAGAAAATTTTTAGAATTTTTCTATCTTGGAAACGTTGCCTCTCGCTTAGCACACTACTTTTCGCGGAATTTTAATTAACCTGTACGACTACTTGTTTTGTGGCGGCGATCTTTCGCTCTGTCCACAACACAACGTCTTTTATAACTAGCTTTTCGATAGCTTTTATGAAATTTTCCATAAAATCGTAGTCGATTCGGTCGTTTACGGCTGGAAGATTGATTTTAAATTTTAAACTTTGCGAGCTTCTTAGCTTCTTGCCGTAAGAAAACCTACCCCGCAACGACCTTGATATAGCCGCAGCAAAATAAAGCATCACACTTTGCGAATATTCCTTACTTTCGTTCCAATAAACACCCGTATCGTCCCCTGCTCCAAAATCATAATTTCTATAAAATGTATTTCCAAAAATATCAACGGTTATCGAATTTCTAGGAAAGGTAACTACTGGATTTGATATATGATTTACGACACCGGTATTCGTTACTCCAGCCATTACAAACGGTACTAATCCATCTTTTTGGTCTTCTTTTTTTAGCCTTCTACCTTGTTTGATATTGTCAAATAATGTTTCTAAGGTAGTAAATTTACTCGCTACCCCCCCCCATTGGCTAAATTCGTCAAATTTAGCCAAAGCATCCTCTTCTTTCTCGGTTAGCTTATAATCTTTAAGCCCAGTTGCCGCAAGATACGCGTCGAGCTCTTCGACGCGTTCGCGTTCGAGCTCTTCGATAAATTTTTCCATAAAGGAAAAATTTATCTCGCCACCTAACGTCGGCAAAAGAATTTTTGTATTATAGAAAAGTCTTTCAAAATCTCTAACTAAACTACCTTGATAAATTTTTTGATTTTTATTTAAAAGAACTATAAAATATTGAGCTACCTTGCTATTAAAATAATCAAATTTTGGATAAATAGTTTTAGTAAACTGCCCCGCGTAAAAATCCTTTTCCATATAAAAAAACTGCATCCCAAGCATTCCAACCGCCAGTGAATTGCCTGATATTTTATGCTCCTCATCCAAATAATCGACATAGCCTGCAATACCATTATTTAAAACTGTTCTTGTGAAATATGGATAAACTCCATTCTCAGAAAAATTAAAACTATCTTTATTTAGTTGTGGATTTGACTTCACATTAAATAATTTATCAAGCCTAATTTTTTCAAATTTCCCGCCACTCGTTTTAAATTCTCGCTCTAAATTTGCAATCCTTTCGCTAATTAAGCTTTGCTTGGGACTATCCTTTTTTAAAATTTGCGCCACTTCCCAGCTTAGGTAGTCGCTCACGGTCTTTTTAAAATCGGCTAGTGTCGGCATAGTATCTACGGGGCGAGATTTATTCCAGTCGGCACCATTGCTCGGATCAATCGTCGCTTCGTAATATTCGTTTTGCGTGAAAATTTCAAGTTTGCTTGCGCCGAAACGAACCAAATTTACAAGCTCCTCGTAACGCTCTTTGGCTCTATCCGTATCCCTTAGATTATTACTGGCTTTTTTGCGGTTTGAGCGCGTATAGCCATCGTTTGAAAAGTCTATAAATTTTACTATTTCGTCTTTTTCGTGCTTTTCGCCGACTTTAAAGACATAGACATTCGTCTGCACGCTTGATTTGCCAACGAAAAGATCAATCGGCATTTTTATGCTTGCGATTAGAGTATTGCGAGCTAAAATCCTTTTATTTATCTCTTTTGCCTTGCCACTACCTGCCGAGTTTTGAATGATTATCGCCGCATAGCCCGTATTCATCATTTTGAGTGCGGCTTCTACAAATATCATGCCGTTACCTTCCGCCGAATACGGAGGATTTAACACGAAAGCGTTTGCGGGAAATTTTTCATAGTCTTTACCGAAGCCATAAACGCCCTCGAAGTCGGTCAAACTATCTTTATTTAGGATATTAGAGCTTCCGTCGCCCATCATTATCATATTTAAAACCGCGAGCATATAGACGCTTGATAACAACTCCAAGCCTAAAAGTTGGTATGCTTTGATATGCGCCTCTTTTTTAGCTAGCTCGTCGGGAGAGCTTATACTGTTTTTAGCGTCTTTTAGCATTTCGTTCATCGCTGCAACCAAAAGCCCCGCCGAACCGGTCGCAAAGTCCCAAACGTAGCTGTCTTTATTCACGCGGGCAAGTTTAGCCAAAAGCGTGGCGACGTATGATGGCGTAAGCACTACGTCGTTTAGTTTATCCTGCGTAAAGCCCAGCCACGAATACATCTCGTTAAAAAGCTTGCCCGTAAAATCGGTGGTTAGTCCGATTTTGTAATAAATCCCCAGATCATCGACTATTTTTGAAAAAACGCGTTTTAGTTGAGTTTCGCCGTTTGAAATTTTATTTATATTATCGGTTAGTATCGTGTTTGAAAGAGTGCGGATTATGAGGTCTTTCTTTTCGACAGGTAAATTTTTCTCATTTAAAAACGCCTCTATCTTTCGCATTAAAATTTCGCCGTCGGTGCTACCTTTTTCGTTTGATGATTTTAACTCGGACTTTTCAAGCGGAGCTACTTTTCCGGGAATACCCAAAGTGGCGATGATAGAAGCGGCAACGAGATAAACTCTATCGTTTTCACCGAGCCCTTTTTCGCTGCTATAAATGTCGTTGTTTAGCTTTACTAGGCTCGCGTCTATCTCTCGCTCTCGTTTTTGCTTGATTTTTTCCAGTTCGTCGGGAGTTAAATTTAAATTTTTGAGTTTATTCGTAAATTCATCGAAATTTACCTTCTTTAAAAACGATAAATCGCTAAATTCGCCCACTTTGCGCCCGATGCCCAAATTCGACTTTGAAACGTAATAAACGCCGATTTGCGTTTGCAATTTATCCTTACCGTCTTTATGCCCCGTAACTCCGATAGCGATGATGTCGGTGTAGCTCGTATGATGAAGCAAGGCATTAGCGTAATGCACGGCGCCGTTTACGGCATAAGAATTTATATTTGCGAAATTCGGCTCATTTTTCGCGGTGCGATTTTCTATATTGCCGTCGGCGTCTAGCTTTTCTAGCTTATTTTCATAGCCCTTGTATTCAATCAATACGGGATAAAAATTTAAGCCGCCGTCTTGTAGAAGCAATTTAGCATCAGGGCGATTGCCGCCCTTACCGCCGCTTTTAGTAAAATACTCTTGTAAGGCATTGTCTATTTCGCCATTTAACGGCTCTTGCTCTAATTTATAATCGAGTTTATATGCTTTAAGCTGCGAATTTATCGCGTCTGCGACGTTTGGTTCTACGCTTTGGATTGCCATTGATTTCCTTTAAAAATTTTAAGTTGAATTATATCTCAGATTAAATTAAATCGAAATTTTACATGGCGGACGGGTAAAATTTTATATAAATTTAGCCCGCAAGCCTTGAAATTTTGGCAAGTTTAGAAGATAAATGCGTATTTAAATTTTAACAGCTCTATCCCAGATCGTTAAAAAGATCCGCCAAGCTCACGCTTGATAGGGATTTTTTAAAATCATTCTGAATGCGAGCAAAGCGCGGCGCGAGTACCGCCTCGATCTTGCCGCCCACGGGGCAGGCGCTAGGCGAGCCTTTGTGCAGGCGAAACATCGCGTCCTCCTCGCTCACCGCCTCGTAAATGTCTAAAAGCGTGATGAGCCGCGCGTCGCGAGCTAGTGTGATGCCGCCCACGCCCGGAGTCGTGAGCACCAAGGTCGCGTTTTTCAGCTGCGAGATCAGCTTGCGCGCGATGGCGGGGTTTATCCCCGAGCTTGCGGCGACGAAATCGCCCGTGACCTTCTCCTCGCGAAAATACGCGACGCAAAGCATGATGTGCACCGCGAGTGAAAATTTTATACCTACTTGCATTTCACTCCTTGATTTGGATCTGAGTTTTAGAATTTAAGCGAAATTTTCCTTAAACTCAGGCGCTAAATTTCAGATCGCGCTAAAATTTTATCCGCTAGGCGATTTTCTTAAAATTATAACCTTAAATTTAATCGTGTCTAAATTTTACTCGCTAAATGATTTCCTAAAATTCAGATATTAAATTTTAATCGTTCCAAAATTTCATCCGCTAGTCGATTTTTTAAAATTTAGATATTAATTTTAATCACGCCTAAATTTCATCTGCGACATAGCAAGCCATGCGTTGCCTATACCGATAGCGCGACTATCCCCGTCTGCCGCCGCTGCCGCTGTCCGTAGTCGCTACTACCATTGCATTATTTTTGCCGACATTGTCGCCGTCGCTGCTACCATTCATTATATTTACAGCAGATCGCTATTGCTGCTTACCGCTACGCCACCATCGCTTATTATCTTTACGGCTGTTATTGCAGTCGCCGCAGCGCCGTTCATTATATTCTTGCTGCCGCCCGCTGTGTTACGGCTGCTACTAATGCCGTCCGCGCCGCTATCGCCGCCGCCGCTATTATTCGAATACAATCGTTACCGATGTTATCGCAAACGCAATCGCAGCCATCATTAGCACCGCGATCGCCGCCGCCGTCACCATTAAATTTTAAATTTTAGCTTGAGTTCGGCTCCGCCGCTAAATTTAATTTCAAGCCGTAGCTCGGCTCTAACTCTAAATTTTAATTCAAACATAGGCTCTGTCCTGGCGCTAAATTTTGATTTAAAGCTCTAGCTTATCTTTTTGCTAAATTTTGAATTTGCGTTCGAATTTTACCGCGCCACGTGGTTAAAATTTTTGTCCGCGTTTTGCCCGCTGTGCAGTTAAAATTTACGCCCGATTTTCGCTGTGCCGCGCGGTTTAAAATTTACGCGCAGCAACACCCATTATTCGCCGACCGCCGTGAACGGCTTGCCGATAAATTTTTGCGCCTTGATCTCATCTATTACGGCGAGCGCGAGGTCTGCGTAGCCGATATAGCTTTTGCCCTTGCCGTTTAGGATCAGCTCGTCGCCTCCGAGGACGTATGAGCCCGTGCGAGCGGCGTTTGCATCGTATTCCGCGGCGGGGATCACGTAGGTCCAGATCAAATCTTTGCTCGCCTTTAGCACCTCGTAGCTCGCCGCAGTCGCCCCCGCTACGCCCATATACTCAGTCGGGAAGCTCGGAGTATCCATCAGGCGCGTCTTGCGCGAAGCGTCTGTGTATAACACGCCCGCGCCGCCGATGACGAAAAGTCTAGTCTGCGTGCCGCTTAGCAGCTCCGCGATGTGCTGCGTCATTTTCGCGTGAAGCGGAAAGGTCTGCGGCGTCCATGCAGCGATCGCGCTGATGACGACGTCAAAGCCCGCCAAATCGGCCTTGCTAAGCTCAAAAACGTCCTTGTGCACGAGCTTGATGGCGCCGTTTTTATACTCTTTGTTTCGCGCGAAGCCCGTTACGTCGTAGCCCTGCTTTAGCGCCTCCGCAACTAGCGCGCTACCTGATTTTCCGTTTGCTCCGATGATTGCTACTTTTTTCATTTTCTATCCTTTAAATTTAGAATTTGTTTGCTTGCGCAGCCGCTTATCGCTGCGGCAAGCTAATTTAGTTGCCGCCGCGGCCGATACACTCTCTCATACGACCATCTATCGCCGTCGCCGCAGCCGATAAACCCGCTACGCAGGGTACGTTTTGCCGCGCTGCGCAGTTTAAAATTTACGACCGTGCTTTGCCGCGCGCTTGTTTTGCGAAATTTTACAGCCAGCTTGGCTTTACGTCCTCGTTTATCACGCCATCATCCATCGTGTATTGCTCCAGGCTGCCGCGTTTGGCTTGAATACAGATAAACTTCATTCCTTGCGCACCAGCCTTGAAGCATCTTTTGCCGTCCGGATCAATGCGGATCGCGTCGCCCTCGCCCACCGCCTTTTCCTCGCCGTCGATAAAGAGCGTGCCGCCGCCTTTTAGCACCAAGTAAAGCTCCTCGTTTTGCTTGTGCGAATGCACGAACGGCACGCTCGCGTTTGCAGGAAGCTCGTTGATAGAGAGCTCGCAGCCGCTTAAGCCTAGAGCTTCTTTTAGCTCGACTCTCGGCTCATTTTTCGTTGAAACGATCTTGTAGTTTGACATCTTTTTCTCCTTAGAAATTTTTTGTTGTAATGCTATAACTTACAACAGATGAGCGAAGTATATTAAAATTTTGTTGTAATGTCAAGAGTTACAGCAAAAATTCCAAAATTTGACGCAAAATTTAAAATCAGCTAGAATCCGCGCGATTTTAAACAAAGGAATTTTATGCAAAATAGCGCATTTAAGAGGTTTGCGATCAGCCCAGCGACGCGCCGAGGCTAGTGGAAGAGTTTAGCAAGTTAAAAGACATAGGCAAGCGCGTAAATGTCGAGTTAGAGGGAGATTTCGCTAAAATTTAATCGCTTTTTGGGGTATAATGTATCTAAAATTTGCCGAAAAACGAGGTCAAAATGCATGAAAATCACGCCCATTGCGCGCATTCACACGCGTCAAATAAAACCGTTTTGAGAAATTCCTTCCTTATGATATCCACTTTTATGCTGGTTGAGGTCGCAGGCGGCTTGGCGACGAATTCGCTCGCCCTGCTCTCAGACGCCGGACACATGCTCTCGGACGCCGCAGCGCTCGGGCTTTCGCTGTTTGCGTTTAAATTCGGCGAACGCAAAGGCAATCTGCAAAAGACTTTCGGCTACAGGCGGATCGAAATTTTAGCCGCGACGATAAACGCCCTCGCCCTCGTCGCGATCGCCGTTTTTATCGTCATCGAGGCGGCGCGGCGATTCCAAAATCCGCCCGAAGTAGCCACCGCGGGCATGCTCGCTATCAGCACGCTGGGGCTTGCCGTAAACATCGTCGTGGCGCTATACATGCTGCGCGGCGGCGACGTGAGAGAAAACGTCAATATGCGAGGTGCCTATGTGCACGTACTGGGCGACGCTTTAGGCTCGGTGGGCGCGATCACGGCGGCACTGCTGATGATGTGCTTTGACTGGGGCTGGGCGGACGCGGCGGCTAGCGTGCTCGTGGCCGCGCTCATCGTAAAAAGCGGCTGGGGCGTGCTAAAAGACAGCCTAAACATCCTGATGGAGGGCTCGCCAAAGGGCGTGTGCCTAGACGGGCTCGTCGCGCAGATCAGGGGCGTGGACGGCGTGCTCTCGGTGCACGACCTGCACGTCTGGAGTATCACGAGCGGCGCAAACGCGCTCACGGCTCACATCGTGGTCAGCGGCGAGCTGAGCGTACGCGAGGCGGAGCGGATCTTGCGCGAAATATCGCACGAAATGGAGCATCTGGGCATCACGCACACGACGCTACAGTGTGAGAGCAGCGACAACGAATGCGCTGACGAGCTAATCTGCGAAGTAAGGTCAAACGATGCGGGCGGGCATTTGGGGCATAGTCATTAAATTTTTGGATTTGAAATTTCACTCAATTTAGAATTTAGAATTCCGCTCGGTTTAAAATTTAAAATTTGGCTCGAGTTTTAAATTTTAAATTTGCCCGCGCAGTGGAATTTCGGAATTTTGGAATTTTGGAATTTTGAGGTTTCAAATTTTAAAATTTTGCACTCGTTATGAAATTTTAAATCCATTCGCATAGCGGAATTTTAAAATTTAGCTCCGCAGACACCGTTTCAAAATCAGGCGCTGTACACGCAAAATAGTAGAATTTTACACAGCGGATCGTCGTACCATTCAAAACGGCGCCTATACGCGTTTGTAAAATTTTAAATTTTACCAAAGCGGCAGGCTGGCAAATGCAGCGAAATTTATCGAATGCACAGAGTGGTTTTAAATTTAGCCAAAATGCCTTTCATTTTAATAGCACGGAGATGACATAGCGCGCTACATTTTTAATTTAGCCAGCATACCGCACTTCTAAATTTTAAAATTCCGTGCCGCAAATTGAGCTGTAAATTGAGCCATAAATTTAAATTACGCATCAAAATTTTGGCTAAATTTAACTCATTAAATTTTCCTGCCGCTTTGAGCCGATTAAAAGCAAATTTGACGTATAATCTCGCGAAATTTCAGGGAGCCAAGGTGCGCAAAAACATAAAATACCTAATTTACAAGTTCTTTTTGGGTAACGTCTTTTTGTCCATTTTTGTGATTTCATTTTACGTTGTTTCGTGGCATATTGAAAATATTTCAAATATCGATCTTATGAGCCTTTTGAAGGGATATTTTTTATTTCCGGGCGATATTCGCCTGCCTTTTACGACGGCGATTCTTGAGCTATTCGCATTTTATATCAGCAGCAGTTTGAGCGATTTTTACGTCAAAGGCATCGATCGCAAGCTAAATTTTATATTTTTCATCGCTTTCGCAACGGTAGGAATTTTGGCGCTTACCGCCGTTACTTATATCATAGTATTCGGTTTTATGCTATTCGGTCTGGATTTGGATAAAAAATTAGTAGCGATATTATCCGCCGTGATATTATTCATAGGCACCTATTCCACGGCATTTTCATTTCGCAAAAGCGATTACGAGCTCGGTAAATTTTTACAAATCGTTAGTCTAAAAAGGCGCTGGAATGCCAACGAAACACTATCGTCTATTTTATTGCTTATAGGCGTAATAATATGGCTAAACTTTATCGTTTTTGAATCTAAATAAAGCTAAGCGCGCTATCTTTCGATCCCTATAGTCGCAAATTTTAAAATTTTGTTATCTTTTGCTCTACTTTAAAATTTTAAACCAGCCGTAGAATTCGTTCGCTTCCAGGTGCGGATCGCCCGCGCGGGAGATGAAAAGCGGCTGTAGCGCGGAATTTGCTCTAAAATTTCCCGCGTCCCTCATCTGCGCGCTGTAAAAAATAAGCGCGTGGCTCGCAAACTGCGCAAACTCGTCAAACGAACTCGCCCCCGCCTCTATCATCGTGATTTTCGCGCCCACGGGCAGCGACTGCGAGACCTCCACCTTGCGCCCTGCGACGCCGAAAAGCGGAATGCTCGCATCAAAATCCGAAAGTGCGCGGCGCGAGTATATCCAAACATCGGGTGCGCGCGGCTTTAGATTTTGCGGCGCGGCACACGCGTCTAGCGCCAGCATATCGGCCCTGCCTGCCGAAGCGCTAATTTCATCAAATTTAGCCGCACGCACGTCCAGCGTCGGTCTGTCGGCGCGCACGGTCTGCCCGCCTACGCCTACGTAATCGCACACACCGCGCAGCTCGTGCACGAACGCGCGCTGCTTCTCGCTGCCGATCCGCCCATGCACCGCGCCGTTTAGCGTGGCATTGATTTTGATGAAGCAAAAGTCGCCCTCGCGCGCCAGACAAAACGGCTCCGCAAGCTCTGCCGCCGCGGCATAGCAAACGTCAAATTTCACATCTATGCCCCCGCGGCGTAAAATTTCCGCGCCGCCCGCAGCCTGCGCGTTCGTATCGCGCGCGCCGATTACCACGCGCGATAGTCCAAGCTCCGCTAAAAGCTCGGCGCAAGATGGAGTCTTGCCGCGATGCGCGCAAGGCTCGAGCGTGACGTAGGCGCAAGCGCCGCGCAAAAGCCCGCCGTGGCGGTTTAAGATAAAATCGTAGGTAAAGCTCGGCTGCAAAAGTGCGCTTTTTAAGGCTTCTAGGTTTTGAAATTTAACGCCGAATTCGCGGGCGTATTCGCGAGCGAAATCCTGCGCGAAATTTACGTCCAGATTGCACAGCGCGGCGAAAACGGTGTTTACCTCGGCATGCAAAAAGCCCGCCTTTTTATGCGCGCCTATGCCAAGAACTCTGCCGCTCTTATCCAGCAGCGCGCAGCCCACGGCGGGGTTGGGTAGCGCCAGAGCCTGATAGCGCCACGCAGCCCGCAGCGCCAAATCCATATAAAATTCGTCGTTCATAAAAGATCCAAAAATTTAAATTATCCCGCTCAACCGTGATTGCTTAGCCGATTTTGCGACGAGCCAGCAATCGCATCTGTTTGCAACAGATTGCACCCTCAGGCGCAAACCGACTAGCTCACCTGCGCCCTTCCTCGCTGCGCTGGATGACGCCGACCTCGCGCTTTAGCCTATCTGTAAGGCATTGAGCTTGCTTTAAACGCTAAATTATCAGAGCTTGCAAGCCGCGCGCCGTATGTGCCTGAGAGAAATTCCGCGCGGAAGCGAAACTGCGAAATCTTACCACAGGTTTTAGAATTTTATCCTAAATCGCAAATTTTGCGGCATCCGTTTCGTGCACGGACGGCACAAAAATTTACGCTTATCGTGTAAAAGAGCGTCTGCCGATAGCGCGGAAAAGCGGGCTTTGCGAAGTAAAATTTTAATAGGCGCCATGGCAGAACCGCAATCGAGCGTGAATATACAGTCCCAAAAGGCACGGCTTAATTTCAGCTCAAATTCAGGGGGGGGGGGGGGGTAGAATTACACGAATTTTCTTCAAAGGATTAAAATGTCTGAACAACCGACCGTTCAACCCCAATCAAACGTGCTTGGGATACTCTCCATAGTCTTCGCGATTTTAGGGATCTTTTTCCTAGGGATCGTCTTTGTTCCGCTTGCGTTTTTGTGCGCGATCGCCGCGACCTATCAAGCCGTCAAAAAGCAAGCCTCGCTCGTAATAGCGATATTAGCGTGGATCCTTACGATCGTAGGGCTCATGACCTCGCCCGTACTGCTAGCCACGATCGGCATCTCCGCTTCATAGTCGCAAACATCCGCGCCGCTCAGCCGGCAATCGAAATTTCGCTAAGCGGCGCGCAAATCTCTGCTCGTGGAATTTTAAAACGTAAATTTATCGATAAAATTTAACTGCCTAAAATTCTGCGGGCAAAATTTTAAGGCGAAATTTGGCGCGGGAATTTTGTATCAAAAATTTACGGGCGAAATTTCAGCGTGGAATTTTGCCGCGCCGAAACAGCGCGTAAATTTTAAAATTTAGCCGCTTCCAGCGACATGCCGTGAAATTCCAGAGTGGCGCGCAAGTATCATGCAAAACTTACCTTTTAACGGTGCATCATGAAATTCTAAAACGGCACGCGCGGCATGGGAATTAAAAATTTGCACAGCAGCAATCGCCGTAGAAATCTGCCTTTTAGCGGAGCGATTTTAAATTTCAAAGCACCGCCCAGTGGCGTAAAAATTATCTTTTGTCGGTGTAATCTGAAATTTCAAAACAAACAAGCGGCGCCGGAATTTTAAAATTTTGCGCCGAGCGCCGCGAGAGATCAAGAGCGACCGACAGCGGCAAATTTTTAAAAAATCCAAAATTTAACATGCTCGCGTGCCCATGCGACGCAACAAGACGGTACTGCGGGCACGTCCGCGCGAAAGGCTAATATTTATCGAATTTCACTCTACCCGCAGCCCGCACATTCGTACCGCATGCCGACAATCGCAAACCTAAGCGCAAAAAGCTTGGCGAAACGGCGTTTCGCCGCGGTGCGCATGCGAACAATTGCAACGCAGAAATGCTTTCGTGCGATACGATCAAGCTCAACGCGAAAGGTTTGCGCGCGGTATGTGTTTTTGAAAGCCGCACCGAATATCGCGCGCCAAATTAAAAAGCGAGGCAAGATGCCGCGAGCCGTGCATCGCTCGCGATAGACGCAATACTTAAAAGCGCGCAAAAAGCAAGGCAAATCCAAATTAGCCTCGCCGCTTTAGCTTAAAATTTAAGTCTACGCTTCTAAAACACCACACCCCAAAGCCCTGCACGCAGAGCTTTAAAGCTCCGCCGCTACCACTGCACGTAGGTTCGCGCCTTTTTGATCTCGTCAAGTCGCATGCTCACCTCGCCGCCGTCCGTGCGCAGCCTAAGCACGCCGCCTTCGTAGCCAAGCACCTCGCCGCATAGCTTCTGCCCGTCCGCGCGGCTTAGGCGCACCAGCTCGCCCACGGAGTTTGCGAAATGCTGCGGCTTGCTTAGCTTGCGCTCAAGCCCGGGCGAGCCGACCTCCAGCGTCCATTCACCCTCAAGCGGCGGCTCCACGTCGAAAATCGGCGAAAGCAGCCGCGATAGCCGCTCGCAGTCGTCCAAGCCCACGCCGCCCGCTTTCGTGATGCTGATGCGATAGATCGTTCTGCCGTTTTCGCTCACCGTTTCCACATCGTAAAGCTGCACGCCGCACTCGCGCGCCAAAGCCTCTAAATCAACCATTTTTGCGCAGATCCTCCTCTATTTTGTCGAATAAATCGTCCATTTTGTTTTGATACTCCAAGCGGTCGTCAAATTTGAAGTGAAATGCGGGGCAGCGGTACCAGCCCTCCGCCTCGGCGCAGAAGTTTTGCAAATATCTCACCACGCGGTCGAGCTTTTCGAGCACGAATTCCTGCTCGCGCTCGTCGAAGGCGTTTTTATCCAGATACACAAACGCATCGTAACGCCCGCGCTTGCACTCCACGTCGGTGACGCACAGCCCGCGCAAAAGCTCGTCCTCAAGGCTCGCGAGCGCTTCGGGGATGAGTTGCTTTAGCACGCTTTGCGTGCGCAGTCTTCTTAGTTCGGTCGGATTCATCTTTACCTCGCTATCTTAAATCGCCGCAGATTGCGCGGCGATGGAATTTTATTTTGCGTCTTGCGATGACGGAATTTTATTGCTTTGTCGCAGCAGAGCGTCCGTCTTGCGGCGGCACTGAATTTTATTTCGCATCTATCTTATGGCGATGCGGAATTCTATTTCACTTCGGCGCGGTGAAATATCCGTCCTGCGGCGAAGCGGTCTATTTAAATTTGACGCGGCGTGCGTCGCGCCGGAGCATCTATTTAAATTCTGAGCGGTTTGCTGCGCGCCGGTATTGCAAACGACGCCGCACTTTTTAAAATTTCGCTTTTAAATTTTAAAAGGCGCAAGCCCTGCTTTGAAATTTTGTTTTTAAATTTTAGCCCGCGCGATTTGCGCTTAAATTTCAAACGCAGATCGCGCAAGAATTTTATGGCTCGCATACGGAAGCTCGTCGCGTAATTACGCCGCTACCGCAAAAATATTTCCGCGTAAGGCGCAGTTCTATTCTACGCCGTATTCTGCTCGCCACGGCGCGCTATATCACCGCCGCGCTGTCCGTCTTGACACCGCAATAATACAGCGCGCGGCGACACCCTCTTTGCGCTACGCTCGCTTACTGCGTCGCTATTTACGATATCCGCTGCCGTCTTTTGGCAACGCCGCAATGACACCGCACGCCGTTGCCGCCTCATTTTGCGCCGCCTGTACCGCGCTATTCTCCGCGCTGCTGTTTTGCCGCACTGCACCAATTCGAAATTTATCTTAAATTTTAAAAGCGCTTCGATGCTGCGCGAGATCTAAATTTTGCCGCTTTAAAATTTCAACTTTGCGATTAAATTTAAAATTTAAGTCGCGCGGAAAATCCGCGATCAACAAGCGGCGTCAAATAAAATTTAATCGCAAAGACGCGCTGCAAGAAAAATCTAAACATTAAAATTTCAAAACTAGCGCTATGCAGCAGCACCTTGCGCGAAACCGACAAAATTTAAAACCTTGCCCGTACGCTCCGCCGCTAAATTTAAAAGGCGAAATTTCACGCCCAAATTTTGCGAGCATAAAATTTCAAGGCGCGATCAAGGCTTAAAATTTAGCCGCAAGCCGTGCGAACGAAGCGAATGGCCACGCGGATTTCGCGAGCATTAGTCGATCGTAGCCTGCTCCTCTTTTTGCTTGTAGCTTTCGATAAAATCGCCCACGCGCATATCATCGTAGCCCTCGATGCCTACGCCGCACTCGAAGCCCTTGGCGACTTCCTTGGCGTCGTCTTTGAAGCGCTTGAGCGAGCTGACGTTGCCCTCGAAAACGATGACGCCCTCTCTGATGACGCGGATCTTCGCGCCGCGAGCGATGAGCCCGTCGGTAACCATGCAGCCCGCGATCTGCCCAATCTTAGGCACGTTGATGACCTGGCGGATCTCGGCTTGACCCAAGGCCTCCTCGCTGATGATCGGGCTCATAAGGCCGCTCAAAAGCGCCTTGATATCGTCGATGAGATTGTAGATGACGTTGTAGGTCTTAATCTGCGCGCCGCGCTCCTTGGCAAGCTCTTTGATCTCGCCCGTAGGACGGACGTTGAAGCCCAAGATCACGCAGTTTTCGCTAGCGCTTGCTAAAGCGATGTCGTTTTGCGTGATACCGCCGATGCCGCTGTGGATGATATCGACCTTGACTTCGTCGTTGCGGAGCTTCTCAAGGCTTGCTTTGATAGCCTCCAGCGAGCCCGCGACGTCGGCTTTGACAATCACGGGTAGGCTTTTTAGCGAGCCTTCGGCGATCTTGGCGCTTAGCTCGTCGATGGTGACCTTGGTCGATTTGCTAAGCTCTTTTTGGCGCTGATGCTCGTAAATTTTACTCGCGTACTCGCGCGCTTCTTTATCGCTTGAAACGCCGATCAGCGTCTCGCCCGCACCCGGAACCTCGCTAAGGCCTATGATGACGCCGCATTCGCCCGGTAAAATTTGCTTTAGCGCCCTGCCCTTATCGTCGCTAAGCGCGCGCACCTTGCCATATGCGATACCCGCTACGACGGTATCTCCGACGTGCAGGGTGCCGTTTTGCACGATGACGGTGGCAACGGCGCCGCGCCCCTTCTGCAGGGAGCTTTCGATGATGGTTGCCTTAGCCTGCTTGCTAGGATCGGCCTTAAGCTCCAAAAGATCGGCTTGCAAAAGCACGATCTCTAATAAATTTTCGATTCCGTCGCCCGTCTTTGCGGAGATCGGCACGAACTCGTAGCTGCCGCCCCACTCGGTAGGCATGATGTCAAGCTCTGCAAGCCCCGTTTTTACGAGATCTGGATTTGCGGAGGGTTTGTCCATTTTATTTATCGCGATGATAATCGGCACGTTTGCGGCCTTGGCGTGCGCTATAGCCTCCTTAGTCTGAGGCTTGACGCCGTCGTCTGCGGCCACTACGATGATTACGATATCGGTAACCTCGGCCCCGCGCGCTCTCATCGAAGTAAAGGCCTCGTGGCCAGGGGTGTCTATGAAGGTGATCTTCCTGCCGTTTTTCTCGACCATATACGCGCCTACGTGCTGCGTGATGCCGCCCGCTTCGCCGCTTGCTACGCGAGAGTTTCGGATGTAATCAAGCAGGCTCGTTTTGCCGTGATCGACGTGTCCCATAATGGTGATGACGGGCGCTCTAGCGATTAAATTTTCTTCGCCTTCGCTGTCCTCGTAAGCCTTGATGTAATCAAACTCCTGCGCCTCATCGATGATATTTACTTCGATACCGAATTCGCTTGCTAAAATTTCTATCGCATCCTCGTCCAAAAAGTCGTTTTTCGTCGTCATCATCCCAAGCGCAAATAACTTGCCGATGATCTCGCTAGGCTGCTTTTTGATCTTATCGGCGAACTCATAGACGCGGATCTCTTTTGGGATATTTACAGAGCTTACGATTTCGCTACCCTGCTCGCGAGGGGCTTTTTTATGCTTTTTGCGACCGCCGCGACTTATACCGCCCTCACTGCTGAAAATTTGATTCTGCGAGGCGCGATAAATATTAGGTTGGTTTTTACTTTTGGTGCGGTTTTCGGTTTGGATCGGTTTGACGGTGAAATCTGGCATTACCACGACGTCCTCGTCCTCAATGACGATATCGGCCATCTCATGATCGGGAATGATGTCAATTTTAAGGGCATCCTCTTTTTTTGCGGCGGGAGCTTTTTTCTTTTCGATCTTTTTCTTTTTCAAATTTAGTTCGGCATTTGAAAAGATCGCCTCCAAGCTCGCGCTCATCTTTTCGCGCCTAGGCTCGGTTCTATCTTGTGCCGCCGGAGCTTGAACTTCCTTCTTCTTTTTAACAATGACTAGGCCGCGGCGCTTTTGCAAGCTCTCGCTAGCTATACTATCGCCGCTGTTTATCTGCACCGGAGCAGGCTTTGAAGCGGCGTTTTGCTTCTTCTCTTTCTCCTGCGCGGCGGAGGAAATTTCTTCTTTTTGATTTTGAGATTTTTCGGTTTTCGCCTCGGGCTCTTGCGCCTGAGTTTTTTCATCGATAGGCTCTTTGGCGCTCTGTGCGGGCTCTTTGGATTCGGAAGCTTTTAAGCTTTCTGTCTTTTTAGGGCTCTCTTTTTTAGCGGTTTTTTTAGTATCGCTCTGTTTTTTAGCGGGCTTATTCTCGTCCTCTTGCGCTTTTTCGGAGCTTTTCTTTGCGGGCTTTGACTTTTTCCCCGGCAAAATTCCCGTCTGAATATAATCGTAAATAGCGGCAGCTTCTTCCTCGCTTACTTTATTCGACGCGGTTTTTACCTTTTTAAAGCCCATCTCCTGCGCTTTTTCGATTATCTCTTTGCTTGCGTATCCAAGCTCATCCGCGATATCTTTAATCAGAACACCCATTTAAAACCCTCTCCTTGATATGTCCCAAATCTGCACTAGACGCAAATTTAGATAGATATTTTGAAATTTTCTCTTTTTGATTTATGCAACCGTCGCAAATATAAAATTGTCTGTTTGAGCTTATATTTTTAAAATTTTGCAAAAAAGCGTGGAGTTCGCGCTTGGCGAAGCGCCCCTTGCAAATAACGCACATCCTAATCGGTTCGCTCATGCGATTATATCTTTATTTTTCTTAGTCAATATTAAAGCCGCCGTTGTCGATATCTAAAATTTCGACGCGGAAGTTTTTAAAATTTTCGCTAAGGCAGGCTTTAAGCTTTGCAGCGTCGGATCTGTAGGCTAAATTTAAAAAGCTTGAGCCGCTTCCCGAGAGCGAGCTCATAAGCGCGCCATTATCATAGGCGATCTCGCGCACCCCAAAAAGCTGCGGAAGCACGCCCATGCGCATCTGCTCGTGCATCTTGTCGATACAGGCGTAGCGCAAGCTGTCGTAGTCGCGCCGCATAAAACAAGCGGTCAGAAACGCCGCATGCGAGAGGTTGCTAACGCAATCTTTGATCGAAAAGCTCTTAGGCAGCTTGCCGCGCGATTCGTTCGTAGGCATCGGCGTATCGGGGATGACGACGACCGCTTGCAGATCTTGCGAAATTTCGCATTTTTGCGTGCGAACCGTCTTGCCGTCCACGACGCTGCTGACAAAGCCGCCGAGCGTCGCGGGCGCGATATTATCAGGGTGATTTTCATATTCCAGCGCCGTGTTTAAAATTTTAGCACGATCGATTTCAAAACCGCAAATTTTATAAGCGCTTGCGATAGCGCCTACGATCACGGCCGAGCTGCTGCCCAGCCCGCGCGAAAACGGGATGTTGTTGTGAA
The DNA here is from genome assembly GCF_963518785.1 of uncultured Campylobacter sp. NCBI lineage: Bacteria > Pseudomonadati > Campylobacterota > Epsilonproteobacteria > Campylobacterales > Campylobacteraceae > Campylobacter > uncultured Campylobacter sp. The sequence goes on along the minus strand of NZ_CAUQKJ010000010.1, from coordinate 55,415 downwards.
AAGCAAATTTAAAATTTATCTCTTGCCCGCCGCCTAGTTTTCTGTAAATTTCATTGAAAATGTTCAAAAAAGCGTTGCCCTTTTTTAGCCACGCTCTGTCGCTACCCTCGCCGCTAAGCGATACGCAAAAAAACTTCTGCTCGGTAATCTCTACTTCGTTAAATAGCCCTAGGCTAAGGCCGAGCGCGTCGAAACCGGGGCCTAAATTTGCGCTCGTCGCAGGAATTCTTATAATCAAGCTCTCTCCTAAACCGCTTCTATGATGTAATTTGGAAGTATATCATCGCTTTTATTTAAAACCGATAAATCCTGCGGCAAAGATAGCGCGGCGGGGGCACATTTTTTCATCCTGATTTCGCCGCACTCGTAAACGTAGCTGAAGTTTTTGTTCGCTCTGATCGGCCCGAAGCCGCTTAGCTCAAAGCCGCTGATCGCGTACAGCGGCACATCAAGAGCGATGCTAAGCGCGCGCAAGATCACGTAGCTCACCTTCATACCCATGAAGCTGCCGGGAGTGTTTGCGTAGATGAGCTCTTTGATTTTATAAGTTTTTAGAATTTCACTAAATTTGCAGATCAGAAATTTATCGGCTTTTTCGCCTTCGGCGCTTGCAAATTCCGCTATCTTAGCGCCGTTTTCATACACACCGAGCAGGCATGGAGCGCTAAGAGCGGCAATTAGAATTTCAACCTCTTTGATTTTGCAGCCTTAAGCAAAGACTTTTTGATATTCGCGCACAACCTCGGCGGTAAGATCTACTAGCTCGAAATTTTTAGCATCGGCTAAAACTGATAAAGTTAGTCTATGATTTAGATCGTGGCTTCCCGCAAACGCTGTATAATCGCCCAAAATCGGAGCACCCACCAGTGCCAAATCGCCGATCGCGTCTAAAATTTTATGGCGAACGAACTCGTTTTCAAAGCGCAAGCCCTCGGGGTTTAAAATTTTATTCTCATCGATTACGACGGCGTTTTCTAAGCTGCCGCCTAGAGCCAATCCCATGGAGCGCAGCGCTTGCACATCTTTTAAAAATCCAAACGTGCGTGCTCGCGAAATTTCTTTAAGATAAGCTTTCTTACTAAATTCAAAAACATGATGCTGAGTGCCGATGAGCGGATGGCTAAATTTAATTGTATAATCAAATTTAGGGCTCTTGCTAGGACTTAGTCGTACGAGCTTATCGCCCTCACGAATCTCTACGGCTCGCTTGATGATGAGGGCTTTTTTATTCGCGTCAAGCTCTCTTACTCCCGCTTCATCCAAAAGCATACAAAAGCTCGCCGAACTTCCGTCCATCACAGGAATTTCATTAGCATCGACGATGATACGGATATTATCAATACCATAGGCATTAATGGCGCTCATTAGATGCTCTATTGTTGATATAAAGCCCTTCTCATTTCCTACGACGGTTGCCATCTGCGTATTTATGACGTTTTTCGGCTCGGCTTTAAAACTAATGCCAAGATCACTTCTATAAAATACGATTCCACTGCCTGCCTCTAAAGGCTCTAACGTAAGTCTGATAGGCTCACCTTTGTGCAGCCCGATGCCGACGTTATGGACTTTCTTAGCTATCGTTGTCTGTCTCATTTCTATCCTCGTTTTCATTAACCCGCGCATTATAGCGAAAATTTTAAAATTTACTTACCTTTTTCTATTACTTTTTTGGACGATTCTAAGACGTCGGTAATGTTATCTTTCATCCACTTAGGATCCATCCACTCCTCGGGTCTTACGTCCACACCCTGAACTACGATGCCAAAATGCAGATGATCTCCGAAAGCAAAGCCGCTTGAGCCCGTTTGTGCTAGAATATCGCCCGGCTTTACATCGCTGCCCACACTTAGCTGCGTCGCCGAGCAGTGTCCGTATATGCCGTATAATCCGAAGCCGTAGTAAATTCCTAAATTTAATCCGAAAATTCCATTTTCCTGCGCAAAAACTACCTTACCGTAGTTACTCTCTTTGATATCGGCGTTTGCGACGCTTGCTAGATCGAGCCCCATATGCCATGACTCGCTTACTTGTTCGTCGTTCATAAAAAATATCCGATGATCGGCAAAGCTTGCTACCGCTGCGCCTTTAGCAAGCGGATAAAAAGGCTTTAGCTCAAATCCATTTATTTTATCCTCGTGCACCGCGCTAGTAGCGGCGTGCAGGTCATCTCCATTTTTCTTACGCAAAGTTTCATTTACGAATTTAAATTTTTCCAGATCGCTCATCGAGTTAAAATTCTGCGCATATTGGCTAGCCAGATCGCTTACCTTACCGTTAATAAAACCGGAATTTAGCTTGATAGTAGAGACTTTATATTTTTTGTCCTGATAGAAATATTTGATCTGCGAAATGCTTTCGTTGCCTGCACGATCAGTGGCGACCGCTTCTGCGCGAAATTCCTCTAAATTTGCAGGCCACGCTACGAGAGACGCATAATAACCCTCTTTTACGAAAGGAATCGCTTTAAAAATTTTGCCATAGTTGGTTTTGACATAGACTTCGTTTAGGCGCTCGTCTTTTGCCGAAAATACGACTACAGCGCTACCGCCTTTGGTGATTTTATAGGATTGATTGATGATATTGATGATGGGCTTTTTATCGTCTATTATTATATTTGCCGTTTTTACGCTCTTATTTCCTTGCGCAAAATTCCAAGAGCTAATGTCGTTTGCGAAAACCTCAAGCTTGTAGTTTTTATCTTTATTAAGCATCAAATTTTTAGGAAATTGCACGGCAAGCTCTAGCGTAGTTTGCGGAACGTTCAGCTCCTCATTTAGTAGCGGTATCGTGCTGGCTCCGTCGTTTAAGTTTACGCGGACAAGCTTAATGCCGGTATCGTCTAAAATTTTAATCTTTAAAGGCGAGGTTAAATTCCAATAAATTTCATTTTCCAGCGCAATTTGCGGAGGATTTTTTTCAAATTTCGGCGAGGTGAAAATTCTAAAAATTCCATAAACCAAAACGCATATTATAATAAGAAATATTAAAATTTTAAGCTTCGTTCCATTGCCATTTCTACGCATAAAAGAGCCTTTGATATGATTTTAGAGCGCGATTTTACAAGCTTAACTTAAATTATCGGTAAAGCGAGGCAAAATTTAACGCAAATATTTAGCGATTTACGAGGCAAATTTCAGATTTTAAATTCTAACGATTTTAGAATCTAAAAATTTATGAGCTTTAAAATTCAGTGGCGCGCTAAATCCTATGCAGTGAAATTCCGCGCACAACAAAGCGGCGTTTATCGTATAGATCGTAATCTTTAAAATTTCAATATTAGAATTTTCTTTAAATAAAGTATGCAAATGGCTTATATTGATTTTTTTAGAACTCTTAACCTAAAATTTTGCTAGACGAATGAAATTTTAAACTATCTTGATAACTAAAACTTTAAAAAGTCCCAAGTAAGCTATGTGCTTAAATTTTATCCTAAGCCGAGCGGAATTCCAATTAAAATTTAGCTCAAACCGCCTAAAATAGTTTAATTGCTAAATTAGCGCGACAAGAAAAGTCAAAATTGCAGCGTTACTAAATTTTAAGGCGTGCGGTAGAAAATTCTACGCACGCCACAGCGTTCGTAAGTCGTCGCGTTTAATTAAATCTAGCGCCGATACTAAATTCGAAGCTATTTGTGTCATCGTGCGGCTTTTTATTAAGCGGCTTGACAAAGTATAACTGCAAAGGCCCCATCGGCGTCATCCACTCGATACCAGCACCCGTGCTGTAGCGCTCCTCCTCGTTCCAGTCATGATCGCCGATCATTCCGTAGTCAAAAAACGTTACAAAGCGCATTTTAAGCCTATCGACCACCGGAAAGCTTAGCTCAAAGGAGTTATTGAAACTCTGCATACCGCCCGTCTCAATATAGCGGCAATTATTTGCATTTAAGCAAATCTCTTTTTTCGGGATACTGCGACCTTCGTAGCCTCTAATGCTTTTCATTCCGCCTAGGAATAGCTTTTCGTTGATCGGGATCTTTTTATTACCTTCCCACATATAGCCCGTTGCAGCTTTGTATCTAAAGATAATGTCGTGATCGATATAATCTCGCAAGCCAAAATAGTAGTTAAACGATCCTCGCGCCTTGGTGTAGTCCATATCGCCGCCAAGACCCGCGTATTCTAAGCTAGCACTTGCAATCATACCGCTTCTTGGCAAGTAATAATCATCTGTGCTATTATATGTAATAGACGGGATAATCGAGCTTTTTAAATTCTTGCCATCTAGATAGCCTGCTTTGGCGTAATATTCGTTTAAGCCCTTAATCTCGCTTTTTTCTAGATAATATGTAAGGCTTACGTCGGTATTGCGTCCGATCTTGCGACCGCCCGTGATTGAAAATCCGTAAGATTTCTCATCGTAATCGTCCCAGTCGTAATCGTTGGCAAAGATCGATCCGCCCAAGCTATACTCAGAATCAAACACTCTAGGATTGGTTAAGCTCAAGCGTCCGCTTAACTGATCGTCGCTCTTTTCAACCGAGAACGCGCCGTGAAGGCCGGTGCCAAATACGTTACGATCGCTGATACCGCCGCTAAGTAAAATTCCATCCTCACTGCCATATCCGATACCACCCGTGATAGAGCCTGTAGGAGCTTCTTTGACTGCGACTTCAAGATCGATCTGATCATTAGAAACGCGGTTTTCTTTAATCTCCACCTCATCGAAATATCCCGTGCGTTTTAAAGAATTTAACGAATCGTTGTAGTCGGTTTTGCTATATAAATTTCCCTCGGTCAGATACATCTCGCGGCGAATGACCTTATCCTCGGTCTTATCGTTACCCGAGATCGTTACGTTTCTAATATAGACTTTATCCTCAGGGATGACTTGATACGTGATAGCGACCGTGCGAGCTTCTTTATCCTGCTTAGTCTTAGGCACGATGCGCACATAGGCGTATCCCTGATCCGCAACTAAAGTCTCTAGCGTATTCATATCGCGGCGCAAACGCTCGGAATTCATCGTATCGCCCTTTTGAAGCTTGAAATCATCCAAAACCTTTTCTTTATCAAGCTTGATTATATCTGCAGGATACTCGATATCTACAGAGCTTACGGTGTATTGCTCGCCCTCACTGATGTAGTAGGTAAGATCGGCAGTGTAATTATCCATATCGGCATTAAGTAGCGGCGCCGAAACCTGCGCGTCTAAGTAGCCTTTTTTATAATATTCTTCTTGAATTCTATTTGCGTCGTTAGGAAGCTCGGCGGTTTTTACCTTGCCGTCGTTAAAGCCCCACATCCAGCCCAGCATCTCGCGTTCTTTATTGGCGACGGATGGCTCTATATCATCATAGTCTAGCTTGTCCGCGCCTACTAAATTTACCTTATCGATGATGATATTTTCGCCGCGATTTACCTCAATCGTTAGCAAGATGACCGATTTATCGTCGTTTATCGGCTTTGGATAAAATTCCACCACGGTGTCGAAAAAGCCCTTGACTTCGTAGTATTGCTTGATGCGCGTCTCCGCTTTTTTAGCAGCTACCTCGTCGTAAACCTGACCCGGACGCAAGCCGATGAGCTCATTGATCTTGTCGCGGTCGTTGGTAACTACGTTTTTGATCTCTACCTTAGCGATGGTCGGTTTTTCGGTTACGTTAATCGTGACCGCGCCGCCTTGTTCGCTGATATAAACGTCGCTGAAATAGCCCTGCTCAAATAGCTTTGAGATCGCAGCATTGGTGTTTTCGCCGTTAAGCTCATCGCCAACCTTAAGTCCTGAAATTTGCTGTGCGACCTGTGGAGAAAGATGCCTAAGACCTTCAAATTTAATGGATTTGATCTGTGCGGCGCACGCCACGGAAATCCCGCCTACTAAGAGTAAAAAAACGCTTTTTTTCATAAAATTTTACCTAAAAACGAAAATAATTTGCGTATAATACCACATTAAAATTAAAACTTGCATATATCAAAAAGGAATTTTATGAAGATAGGAATTATCGGCCTGGGTCTCATCGGCGGCTCTCTTGGGCTATGTCTAAAAAGCACCAAAATCATCAGCGCCGTCTATGGCTGCGACATCAACCGCGAAAATGAAAAAGAAGCTCTGAGACTTGGGCTCGTGCATGAAATTTTAAGCCTGGAGCAGATGAAGCAAAGCTGTGACGCGATTTTTCTCGCAATCCCCGTGGAGGCAATTATTGAGACATTGCAAAAACTAAGCGACTGCAGAAGTGAAACGACGATCATTGATCTGGGAAGCACGAAATTTAAAATTTTGCAAAACTGTCCTCCGCAGATCAGACGAAATTTCATCGCGGCTCACCCAATGGCTGGTACCGAAAACTCCGGCCCGCAAGCGGCATTTAAAGAGCTTTTAAACGGCGCAGTAGTCGTCATCTGCGACGATCACGGCGCGGACGAAACGCACGTCAAGCGCGCGGTCGAAATTTTTTCGTTCGCGGGGATGAAGATCGTATTTATGGACGCAAAAAGCCACGATCACCACGTAGCGCTCATCTCGCACCTGCCGCATGCGATCAGCTACTCGCTCGTAAACAGCGTTTTAAAAGAGGAAAATCGCCGCAACATCATAAATTTAGCCGGCGGCAGCTTCTCGGGCATGAGCCGCATCGCCAAGAGCTCGCCGCAGATGTGGGTCGATATTTTTAAGCAAAACCGCACAAACCTCCTAGGCGCGATCGATGCTTTTAAAAACGAGCTTGAAATTTGCGTACAGATGATTGAGGGCGAGCGCTGGGATGAGCTTGAGGCATGGATGTACGAAGCGCGCAAGCTAAGGGATATTATTTAAATTTACCCGCACGGCTAGGCTGTGCGACGGACGCTTTAAGAACGCGCCTTTAAATTCTAAAATTTCACCTTCAAACAGCCTGCGCAATTTAAATTTTAATACGTGCGAGCCTGGATGCGAACTCAAAAATCTATGCATTCTTGCGTGAAAATTCTCTTTGATGGAAACTCTAGCGCGCAAAGTCTCGCCTTCTCGCCCCAGTGCTTTTTATAAACACAGCCCAGATCGATATTTGCGCTAAATTCCGTAATGACGGGCTTTTTCACCGGCGTGTGCCCGTAGACATTAAAAATTCCATCATTCGCGCTATCATCTCCGCGCCCGCTTAGCACATGAGCGGCGAAGCTTTTCGCACGCTCTGCATCGTGTCTAATCCCCCACGCGCGACCCACTGCGGAGTGCGATACGACGAGAGCGCGACCGCTTTCATCACACAAATCATACTCCAGGTAAATCGGCAGCCGCGAGACAAACCGCAGATGCTCCTTGCATTGCTTCACGCCTCCGTGACGATAATACGACGCTAGCGTCGCCTCACCGCCGTTATTAAATAGCCAGCTTTCATCCAGGCTAAAAAATGCGTAAAGGTCGTTTGAACTCGTAAATTTGCCCGTCTTTGCGCACCTTAGTGCAGTTTTTGCGTTGCCCACAAAGCGCTTTTCGTGATTGCCCATCACCGCGTCATATCCGCGGATGCGCACAAATTCAACCACATCCGCGCTCGCAGGGCCTCGGTCGATCAGATCGCCCACGAAGCAAATTTTACTATCAAATTTACGCGGCAGCTGCTCTATCAGAGCCAAAAGCGATCTGTAGCAGCCGTGCACGTCGCCGATGATGTAGATATTTTCCATAATTTCTCCTTAAATTTTAACGCCCTCGCCTTTTAACGCGCAGGCTATGATTGTCGTCCGAGCTCTAAATCCTCTAGGCTCTAGCGATAGATACTGAAATTCTGCTTATACCGCCTTCCGCAAACGAAAGCGCTTCCGCTAAAACGATTACCGCGGCGGCTAGTAGAATTTCAAGACGAAATTCTACGCGAATTTTAAAATTTTGCGCGCTAGGTTTTAGGCGGATAAACTTGTTTTAAGACTTCGGCTACGACAATCATAAAAAGAACGATAAATATTAATGCGCTAAGCAATGAGGAATAAAACGTGGCAAGATGCAAATCTGAAACAATCAGCGCCACAATCATCATCCCTAAAAATGGCGATAGTATCCAAACCGCTGCTGTAGGCAAAAATAAATTTACGAAAAAATCCGTGAGCTTACCAAAATCCTTTAACTTTGCGGCAAGTATCGCGCAAATCCCGCAGGAAAATATCCACAAAAATAGGAAATATGCGAATTTTTTCTGCAGCCATTCTAGAGGGTCGCCATCCCAGACGCTAGACGTGTCAAAAATCTGCCCTGTCCAAAAACCCATCAAACTTGAAATGCACATCAAGCAAAAACCCATCGAAAACGCGCAGGCTATAATTTTTAAAATAATCATCAGAGTTCCTAAAATTCTAAATTTAACTAAAAAATTCCTCAATCAGCCGCGCCATCTTGCTCTCGGTGGCGACGTGGTTGATCTGCTCGCGAAAGCTTGCGGCATTTTCGCGCCCCTTGGAGTATTCGTGCAGATGCTTGCGAAATATCGCTACGCCGCGCACACCGTAATGGTCGAGCATTTGGGAGAAATGATAGAGCACGACCTCCTTTTTTAGCGCGTCGCTTGCCTGCTCGCCCGTTTTGATCTCGCGAAAGATCCACGGCCTGCCGATTACCGCGCGACCGATCATCAGCGCGTCTGCGCCGCTAAGGCCTCGCACAGCGGGGGCATTGGCGGAGTTTATGTCGCCGTTTGCGATCACGGGGATTTGCAGCGCGCGTTTAGCTCTTGCGATCGCGCCGTAATCCACCGCCGCGCTGTATCCGCCCGCTCTAGTGCGACCATGAATCGCGATAAAATCGGCCCCTGCACTTTGTACGGCGCGCGCAATATTTTCGATATCCACGGCGCCGAAGCCCAGCCGCACCTTCGCGCTCGTAAATTTTTTGTTCGAATACTTTTTGATAGTCTCGACCAGGCGCGATAGACGGGGTAGATCAAGCAGCAGCGCCGAGCCGGCGCCTTGCTTTACGACTTTAGGGACGGGACAGCCGCAGTTTAGATCGATGCCGTCGATGCCGTCAAATTTATTGATGAGCAGAACCGCCTTTTTTATGATTTCCGCATCGCTGCCTGCGATCTGCACGAAAAAGGGGGTTTCCGCGGCGTTTTTTTCGAGCATCTTTAGCGTCTTTTCGCCCTCGAAAACAAGGGCGTTTGCGCTTATCATCTCGCTTACGGTAGCGTCGCAGCCGAATTTTTTCACTACGCCCCGCAGCGGCGGATCCGAAAAGCCCGCCAAAGGCGCCAAAAATAAAGGGTCCCTTTTAAAAAAATCTTTCGTCATTTTAAATTTCTCATTTTGATTTCGTTTGAATTTAAACCTTTAAATTTAACACCGCAGCGCTTGCAGCGGGTTTTGCCGCGAGCTTTAAAATTTTAAATTTCATAGGCTACGTATTCGCATTTAGGCGCGAATTTTATTTTTAAGCTTAGCTAATTTGCATGGCGGCAAAACGGCAGCAAGGATGATCACCACCAAATTTTATTTGCGCGGCGAACCCAGCAAGTAGCTTTCAAAACACCGCATGAAATTTTAAAATTTCATCACTTTATTTGGCTAGCAAGTCTTGCGCTTTACGTTTAAATTTTAAATTTAATCGCGTAAATGCAAAATCCGTTTACGTGCGCACTACGCAAGCAAATCTTTTGAATTTTACCGCTTGCGCGCATTGATCTTTCGATAAATTTTAAAATTTCAAATTTGCGCGAGTTAGAATTTTATCTGCACTTTAAATTTTATCGCACAGGCTGTGTTTAATAACCGCAAAGAGCGTAAAAAGCAGCCTCTCTTACCCGCATAAAACGAACTCGTAAAATTACCGAGCTAAAATAACAGCGACGCAGGGACGTTTTTGCCGTTGTCTCGCAAAAATAGCAAAATTTTAAACTTCTCAAACTCGTCGCCGTCGGCAAGACTTAGCTGCTCTCTAAACTCGTCGATCATGCCAAGCTCATATAGCGCGTACAGATATGCCTCGGTCGCTTCTTGATTCTCGTTTTTGAGCCGCTCGAAAAAGGCTTTGTATTGCTCTGGAGCGAGATGATTTTTCAGCTTTTTGGCAAAGCCGATAAAATCCTGCTCGCTAAATTTTTCATTATTTACGAGATCGAAAAGCTCCTCGCTACTGATCTCAAAGCTCGCGTCATTTACCGCGCGATTCACTAAAATATTTACCTCGGCTATATCTTGAGGAATTTTATAGGCTTTGATCTTATCGTAGCTTCCTTTGGCAAGCGCTACGGCATAGGCTTTTTTAGTGATATTTTCGCTATAAACGCCCTTAGTTTTTAAAATTTCATACGCATACGCAGGCTCGGCGTCGAGGCGATTGAGCTCGTTTTGCAAAAATAGTCCGTTATCTTTAGGAAGTTTATATTTTCGCAGATCCGCCACTTCGCCGTTTTTAACCTTCTCGATAACGCCTATGACCTCTTTTAGATCCTCATTTTTGACATCTATTCCAGTGCTATCGTACCACGGAGATAAAATTTTAGTAAGCTCGCTCGGGTCTTTAAAATACTCGGTTTTAAAGTCTTTATTGGTATCAAGACCCAGCAAAACCTCTTTACTCATCGCATCGTATGCGCTTAGATCCTTTGCGATCGCCCTTTTTGTGCGGTAAAACGCAAAGCTATGAAAAACGATATGAAAAATCGCCAAAATCATATATAAAATTAACGGCAGTACGATCCACACCGCCACAGGAAGCGTAAACGTAAAACCGAAAAGCCCCAGCGTATAGCTACTGCTTTGCTGCGTAAAAACTAAAATCGCGACGATTGCGATATAGACGATCGAATATAAAAAGAATTGCTTGGTTTTCATAGCTAACTCCTATTTTGCTTTTCCGCCTGTTCCTTGCACGAAATGCACAATCTCGCCTCTGGATTTACCTTAAGACGCTCTAAGCTTATCTGCTCGCCGCAGCTCTCGCAAAGCCCATAAGTGCCATTTTCGATACGTTTAAGCGCGCTTTCGATCTCCAAAAACGCCTTTTGTTGATTAACATTGAGCGAGTATTCGATGCTTAAATCCGTATTCATGCTCGCTACGTCAAAATCATCCGCAGCTTTATTTTCGCGCAATTCCGAAATTTCATTTACAGAGCTATTAATATTGGCGATGAGTTGCTCTCTTTTTTCTTCTAAAATTTTCTTGTAAAATTTCAACTCGTTTTTCTTCATTACTTCCCTTTATTTGTGATATGGATGGTTTGCGTTAATGCACAATGCGCGAAAAATTTGCTCAAAGAGCAAAAGTTTAGCGATTTTATGCGCTAACGTAAGCCTGCTAAGACTAATTATTTTATCGGCTTTTGCCTTAAAATTTTCACTAAGCCCATAAGCGCCACCGATGAAAAACGACACGCTGCTTTTATCCTTTAGCATACTCGCAAATTCCATGCTATCTAGCTCCTGTCCGCGCTCATCCAGAGCTACGACGTATCCGCTAAGGCGCGGTAGATAAGCTTCATCGTAAGCCATAAGTGCGAGCTCGCAAGACGCTGCTTGGGCGCGAGCGATATTAGCATTAAAAAATGTCTCATCTCGCACCGCGGCAAATTTAGCCGCCATTTTTTTATAATCGCTTATCGCGCCTGCGAACTCGTCCGCGCCCTTTTGAATGGAATTTACCGTTATCTGCACTACTCTTCGCTTCTCTCTTCGTGCAGCGATTTGTCACTCGTGTCGTCAATCTGTACAGCGTTTTTGCTAAGCACGTTTATCATATCGCTTAGATACTGCCTCATCTCGGCTCTAGGAACGATCGCATCAATTAATCCATGCTCGAGCAGAAATTCCGATCTTTGAAAGCCCTCCGGCAGATCTGCGCCTATAGTTTGCTTGATGACGCGCTGTCCGGCAAAGCCGATAAGAGCGCCGGGCTCTGCGATGATGATATCTCCCAGCCACGCAAATGACGCACTCACGCCGCCCATCGTAGGATCAGTAAGAACGGAGATGAAAGGAATTTTATGCTCGGATAAAATTTTAAGCGCGGCGGAGGTTTTGCTCATCTGCATTAGCGAAAAGGTGCTTTCTTGCATCCTAGCACCACCACTTGCGCTTACGATTATTAGCGGCTCGTTTTTATCCAGACTGCGCTTTACGGCGCGCACGATCTTTTCGCCCTCCACAGAGCCCAGGCTTCCGCCCATGAAGTTAAAATCAAACACCACGAGCTGAATTTTTTGGCGACTTATAGCACCCTCGCCCGCGATTACCGCGCTAAACCTGCCTGTTTTTTCCTTGCTCTCGGAGATGCGCTTTTTGTAGGATTTTTTATCGACGAATTTTAGTGGATCGACGGGTTGTAAATTTTGATCGTACTCCACGAAAGAGCCTTCATCGCAGATCAGATCGATGCGAGCCTGCGCGTCAAAACGAAGGTGATAGTTACACTTGGGGCAAACGCTATGATTTTGCTCGACCTCTTTGCTATACATCAGTGCGCCACATCCCGGGCACTTTATCCAATGCGTAGGAGCTTCGCTAGGTGCGGGCTGCGTTCTACGTATTTTTGAAAATAGATCTCCAAAATTCATATGATTTCCTTTAAATTCTATGAAATGAAACTTCTGATTATAACCTAAAATTCTTTATTTAAATTTATATGTGAATTTCGCTAAAATAGGAAAATGCAAGGATTTATATTAAAAACGACCAAAGTTAGGGATGAGGACTGCATCGTAGATGTGCTAAGCGAAAGTGCGCTCGTGCGTGCGTATCGCTTTTACGGCGCGCGCCATTCAAACATCATCCAGGGCTATAAAATCGACTTCGAGCTCTCGCAAAATCAAAACTTCCTCCCTCGTCTTAGCGGTGTGATGCATCTAGGATACGCGTGGCTCGGAAACCGCGAGAAGCTGCTATTTTGGCAGCAATTTATGCGGCTTTTACACGCGCATCTAAAAGATGCCGAGCATCTGGATAAATTTTATTACGAGCTGCTAAACCACGCTGCTATGCGCTTTGGCAAACAAAATCCGCGCCGCATAATCGTAGAAAGCTACGCCGAAATTTTAAAATTTGAGGGGCGGTTGCACGACGAGCCGTATTGTTTTTTATGCGATGAGGAAATTTTAGAAAATATCGCGCTATGCCGCGGCTTTTTGCCTGCGCACGAGCATTGTGCGCAAAGAGCAGGCTTTGCGCAGGATGAAATTTTAGAATTTTTACGAAGCAAAAAGACGCTAAATTTAAACGACGAAACGGCAGAGAGGCTCTACGACATAACGCTTGAGGGGCTTTGATCTGTAGCGCGTTTGATGTGGACGTAAAATTTCAAAGCTCAAGCGCTAAATTTAAAATTTCGTAGAATTTCAAAATTCATGAGCGGGCGGCTTTGCGCTTTATTTGTCTTCTACTCGCGCCGAGCCGAATAATCCCGCATTGCGCGGGGTTTGCATTAAATTTTAACTGGACTAGCTAAAAAGCTTTTTCATCGCCTTAAAAAACATTGCGGTGAGCGGATTTGATTTGCCTGAGACCTTTGCGATCCAGCTCTCATAGGTTTCGCCTTTGCTTTTTAAAAAGTCCACGAGCGCCTTTTGGCTAGCCTGCATACCGCCGTTTCTTTCAGCATCCAGCAACGCCTTGTAAATTGGCTCTATAGTTTCGATCGCGGATCTTGGTGGAGCCTTGCGAAATGCCGTGTATTCGGTGATCTGCCCTGTCACGGGATCTTTTTTAGAAGTAAATTCCGTAATGACCCAATAAAAGCGCCCGTCTTTGGCTAAATTTTTAACCACGGCGGTAAAATCCTTGCCTTGTTGTATCGTATCCCACATAAGCTTAAACGCTATTCGCGGCATATCCGGATGTCGTATGATGTTATGCGGCTGCCCCAAGAGCTCAAGCTCACTATAGCCGCAAATCATACAAAAATATGGATTTGCAAACGTGATAATGCCCTTCGGATCGGTTTTAGAAACTATATAGCGCTTCTCATCGAGTTTGATCTCCTGATTAATTGGAGTCGGTCTTTGCATTTTTAATCCTTTGCTTAAAAATTTATTGCAGAGTATATAAAATTTTTCTTTTCAGAAATATTAAATTTTCGTTAAATTTTTATAAATGTTAAATCTTTAAGTGAATTTTTAAAATTTAATGTATAATCTCAAATCAAAATTTCAAAAGGCGGCGCGTTGAAAAATCCCTTCCTATCGCTTAAATACTCAAATTTTAGAATTTATTGGATCGGGATGAACCTCTCGCTGATCGGTTCTTGGATGCAAAGCGTCGCGCTACCGTGGCTAGTGCTAAGCATCACCGCAGACGCTTTTAAGGTCAGCCTTGTAGCCGCGGCGCGGTTCTTGCCCGCGCTACTTTTTACGCCGTTTTCCGGTGTACTGCTCGATAAGTTTAATCGCAAAAAGATCCTTCTACTTGCTCAAATAGGCATGGCGGTGACCGCTTCAATTTTCGCGGTTATGAGCTTTTGCGAGCTATATTCTTTCGGCAAAATTTTATTTTGCGCTTTTGCAAGCGGCATCTTTACCAGCATGGACGCCCCGAGCCGTCAGTCGATGGTAAAAGACCTCATCGACTCGCCCCGCGATCTAGCCAACGCCATAGCGTTAAATTCTATGTCCTTCAATGTCGCTCGTATCGCAGGACCCGCACTTGCGGGGATCGTGATGGCGCTATGGGGCGTGGGCTTTTGCTTTTTATTCAACGCGCTTAGCTTTTTAGGCATCATTGTTTCGCTGTTTTTCATAAAAATTCCGCCATCCGCTACTATGCTATCTAGCAGAAGCGGAGGCGTTTTTGCCTCGATCGGTGCTGGAATTTCGTATGTATCGCACAAAAAAACTCTAAGCGAGCTAATGATAATAGTGCTTATCGTAGCGACGCTGGTGCCAAATTATAATGTAACGATCTCGGCACTCGTTAAGCTTAGCCTAGACGCGGATGAGCGAAGCTTTGGATATTTGATGTCGGCTCTAGGCGTGGGAGCCTTTTGCGGCGCGCTTTTCGTAGCAGTTTTTGATAAACTTGGCATCCGCAAAATCAGATCGTGCGCGATCGCTATGGGGGTGAGCTTAGCTCTTACTGGGGCTGCAAATTCCTTCGCATGGGCTGCAGCAGGGCTTGCCGTGACAGGGTTTCTTTTCGTAATCACAAACTCAAGCATCAACTCCACCGTGCAAATGCACGTAAGCAACGAATTCCGCGGGCGCGTGCTTAGCTTATACGCGCTATTTTTAATAGGTAGTACGCCATTTGGAGCGCTCATATCGGGCTTTTTTACCGAGCTGCTAGGCGCTCGCGTAGCCCTTGCGATCTGCGGCGCAATTAGCATTTTGCTACTGCTGGCGCTATTTTACGGCTTTAAAATACGGCGCAGGACGCATTTTATCTTTCGAGATAAAGTCTAAGCCAAAAGCTGCATTATCAAAATTAACCTTATTTTTACGATGAAGCCTTAGAATTCCTACCGAAATTTAAAGGTAAGGAGTTTTTATGAATAGACGAAATTTCTTAAAAAGCACCGCCGCAATCGGTACGCTAGCGACGCTAAATCTAAATTTAAACGCTAGCGCGGTCACCGGCGGGACGGAAAAGAAAGTCGCCAGCGTCTGCGAGATGTGCTCCTCGCGCTGTCCTATCGAGGTGACCGTCAAAAACGGTCGCGGCGCTCTCATCGAGGGCAACCATCGCTTTTCAAACAAAACCTCGGTCTGCGCGCGCGGAGGCGCGGGCATAAATCAGCTCTACGACGATCAAAGACTCATTAAACCGCTCATTCGCGTGGGCGAGCGCGGCGAGGGCAAATTTAAAGAGGCGAGCTGGGACGAGGCGCTTAAAATTTGCGCGCAGAAGCTTGGCGAGATTTCGCAAAAATACGGCCCGCAAAGCGTAGTTTTTACCTCTAAAACTGGCGAGCACCATACTCAGATGATGAATTTCGCCTGTGCCTACGGTAGTCCGAACATCTACTCGCACTGGTCCTGTTGCCCGGTCACTTATAATATCGCCGTGCCGCACACCTTCGGCGCCAATATGCAAAGAGACTACGGCGATGCAAAATACATCGTAAATTTCGGCCACAATCTTTTTGAGGGAATCGATATCTCAAAAACTAAAAAGCTCGCAAAAGCCGCAAGTAGAGAGGACGTAAAGCTTTTGGTACTCGATCCGCGCTTTAGCGTCGTAGCTTCTAAAGCCGACGAGTGGCTGCCGATAAAGCCGGGAACCGACGCGGCGTTTTTAATGGCGCTAATTCACGTCTGGCTACGCGATAACAAATACGACAAAAAATTTATCGAACAATACGCCGTAGGGCTAGAGGAGCTAAGGCAATCGGTGAAGGATACGACGCCGCTTTGGCAGGAGGCCATCACGGGGATCAAAGCGGACAAGGTAGAGCGCATCGCAAATGAAATTTACGCCGCAGCTCCCGCAGTCATAATCGATTGGGGCCATAAAACCACGACCGCCAAAGCCGAATACGTCCGAACGCGCGCCATCGCGATCGCAAACGCGCTGATGGGAAACGTCGAGAAAAAGGGCGGAATTTACTTCTCTAAAGATTCCAAAACCTTCAACGCGCTTTGCAAAGAGGATCTCTTCCCTACCATCTCAAATCCGGATAAAAATTTTAAAATTCCAAAGACCGCGCGCATCGACGGCTGCGGCGAAGAAGGTAGCGAAAATTTCTTCGTGCCGCGCAAACACGGCGTTTTAATGCAGATCGCGCCTACGATTTTAAGCGAAAAGCCATATCCGGTAAAAGGCTGGGTCAGCACGCGCTTTAACCACCTCATCAACGTTGCGGGCGTGGATAAGAGCGTAGAAGCGATCAAAAAGCTAGACTTCGTGCTCGCAATCGACGTGTATATGAGCGACTTCGCGTGCCTAGCCGACGTGATCTTGCCCGAATCTACGTATTTGGAGCGCGACGAGTCGATTCAAAACAAAGGCGGCACCGCGCCCGGATTTGTGATGCGAAACAAAGCCGTCGAGCCGGTGGGCGATACGAAGTGCGGCTATGAAATTTTTAGAGAGCTTGCAAGGGTGATGAAGATCGATAAGGACTACACTTGGAACAATATCGACGAATACCGCATGCAGCAAGCCAAAGGCAATGCCGAGCTAATCGCAAATTTAATCAAAAACGGCTACGTAAGCTACAAGGTGCCGAAGCTGTATTACCGAGAGCCGAAGCTCGTGGCTAAATTTATCGATAAATATCCTGCCGCGGCGGAGTTCGTGGACGAAAACGGCGAGATGAGCTCGCAGATGAAATTTAAAACTCCGAGCGGCAAGATCGAGCTTTTCGCGCCGAAAGTGGAGGAGCTTTTCGCGGGATACGGCTGCTTAAACACCGAGGGTATGGACGTATTCGGCGGACACAAATACTGCCTAATGACCGGTAAGACCGCGCTTCACACCAACGGCCACACTCAAAATGTTAAAATTTTAAACGATATGATGAGCGAATCGCCGGTTTGGATCAGCCCTGCTTCTGCAAAAGTGGAGGGGCTAAAGACGGGCGATATCGTGAAGCTCAAAAATAAATTCGGCGAGCAAAAGGCTAAAATTTTCGTCACGCAAGGCATCAGAGACGATTGCCTATTTTTATACCACGGCTTTGGGCACGTAAGCCCCGGGCTAAAGCGCACGAACGGCGTAGGCACCAACCAAAGCGTCCTTCTCGATCCCGCTGCGGGTCCTGTGGTAAGCACGATGGTAACCAACGTCGGCGTCGATATAGTTAAAATTTGAAAGGGGCGATTATGAAAAAACTCATAATGATTCACGACGAAAATTTATGTATAGGTTGCCAAGCCTGTTCGGTTGCGTGCAGGAACGAAAACGGCGTGCCTAGCGGCGTTTATAGGCTGCAGGTGCACGGCAAAACAAGCGGCGTTTTTCCAAGCTTAAAGCTTGATTATTCGCGCGCTAGCTGCGTTATGTGCGAGGATAGCCCCTGCGTAGACGTCTGCCCTACGGGAGCGAGCTTTAAAACCAAAGACGGCGTAACGCTCATAGACGAGAGACTTTGCGTCAGCTGCAAATACTGCATCCTGGCCTGTCCTTACGACGCGAGGTTTGTAGATCCCGTCACGCACGCTATTGGAAAATGCACCTTTTGCTACACTAACCGCACTAGTAAAGGCTTACAGCCTGCCTGCGTAAGCGTGTGTCCGACGGATGCTTTAACTTTCGGCGACGTAAATGACGTAAATTCCGAGGTAAGCAAGCTGCTAGCCAAAACGAGCGTAGAATATCCCAAAGCGTATCTAAACACCAAACCGCGCCTAGCGAATATCAAAAACAAAAAAGGAGGACGCTATGAATAATATGTGGGGCGATATGAGCCAATACTCTGAAATTTACTGGCCTTGGCCGATTGCGATTTATCTATTTTTGGCGGGCCTTAGCGCGGGAGCGACGATGGTGGCGCTTTTAGTTAAATGGAACCGCCACGAAAGCGAGCAAAATTCCATCTGGGATGCGATGATTAGAGCGGGTGCGATCACGGCGCCGCTTGCGATCTGCGCGGGGCTTTTGCTCTTAATTTTCGATCTGGGCAAGCCACTAAGCTTTTATCTTTTGCTGATCAAATTTAACTTCGGCTCGGTGATGAGCCTCGGCGTTTTGGCGCTTTTGATCTACGTGCCGCTTAGCTTTGTATTTGCGCTATGCGTATTCGGCGAGGAAATTTGTAAATTTAAACTGCTCGCCTTTCTGCGACCTATCGTGAATTTACTAAGCTCGTTCGCCAAAGCTTCCAAAGCTTTCGAGCGAGTTTTATTCATCCTTGCTCTTTGCGTGGGCGCATATACGGGCTTTTTGCTAAGCGCAGTGATGAAAATTCCGCTTTGGAATACGCCTGTGCTGCCTATTTTATTTCTGCTGTCGGGCTTTTCCAGCGGCATCGCGGCGAGCATTTTAGTGGGACTTCTGTTTTTTAAAGGCTCGTTAAACAAAGATAGCATAAAATACCTTTTGGTGCTTGATCTGCGCGCGATACTCTTTGAGATTCCGCTTTTGTTCATTCTATTTGTCGGGATGTATTTTGAGGGCGGCACGAGCGCGCTTGCGGCACAGCAGGCTTTGACGCACGAGGTTTACGGCAAAATTTTCTGGATCGGCGTTTTAGGCACGGGGCTCATCGCTCCGATCATCATCGCCTTTACGGCGTTGAAAAACCACGCCTACAAGCCTGCGTTTATAGTTTTAAATTCTTTCGTCGTGCTTTGCGGCGTCATTCTGCTTCGCTACTATATCGTATATGCGGGGCAAGTTTGTACGGGAGCGTAGCCTCGCTCCCGATTTAGGGAGTGAGTTTGAAAATTTTACTTTTAGAAGACGATTTTGAATACAGAAGCAGCGTAAGCGAGTATCTGCAGGAGCTTGGCTACGAAGTGGACGAATGCTCTAGCGGCGACGCAGCCCGTGATAAGATTGCCGCGAATGCCTACCACTTGCTGATCTTAGACATCAAAGTGCCGGAGGTCTCGGGCGAAGAGGTGCTCAAATACGCCCGTAGCCTCGGCCTTAACACCCCCGTGATGATGATGACCTCGCTTGGCGACATCGACGATTTAAGCCAGTGCTACGAGCTTGGCTGCAACGAATACCTAAAAAAGCCCTTCCACCTAGCCGAACTCAAATTTAGAGTAAGCGAGCTGATGCGAAAGTATTTCGGCGACGAAAAGAGCGCCGTCAAGATCGCGGATAAATTTCACTACTTCGCAAATTTAAAAATTTTAAAGCGTGCGGACGAAGAGATATCGCTAAGCGCCAAAGAGATCAAAATCATAGAATTTCTGCTCGCCAATATCAAAAGATTCGTTAGCGTCGATGAGCTCATCGCCGACGTGTGGGACGGCGAGGCGGGCAGCGTCGATGTGCGCGTGCATATCAGCAACCTCCGCTCCAAAACTAGCAACGATTTCATCCTCTCCAGCCGCGGACTCGGATATAAGATCAATGCTTAAAGGGTTTAAATTTACGCTTTTTAGCGCGATTTTCATCATCGGCGCCTTTATAAGCGAGAGCCTTTATATCATCTATTTAAACTCCAAAATCGAGGAGAGCGCCGACGTCGCCGAGCTGATACAAAAAAGTGGCGAAGCTCTAGCCGGCGCGTATCCCGATCTAAAAGACGAGCTCATCTACGACTACGCGATCCTAAACGCAAACGGCGAAATTTTAAGATCAAACCTAAGCGTGCAGCCGCCCGATTTTGCGTTTATTACGCTGAAATTCGGCGGGCGAGTGTTTTTCAAACGCCATTTTCTTCATGAGGGCAAGCTATATTTTTTCGTCATCTCAAAAAAGATAAGCTACGCCAAGATAGAATTTATCGCGATCTCTACGATCTTTATCACGATTTTCGTAGCGCTCATCATCGCGCTGTTTAACTACAAAATCATTAAAAATTTCTACGCGCAGCAAAGCAACCTCATCAAGGCGTTTTTCAACGACGCGATGCATGAGCTAAAGACCCCTCTGGGCGTCGCGCTCATTAATACCGAGATGCTTGGGTTGCGCGACAAACACACGGCGCGAATAAAATCCGCGCTTAAGCAGATGATCATTACTTACGAGGACGTGGAGTATTTCATCAAAAGCGGAAAGACGAGCTTCAAAAGCCGCCGCATCGATATAAGCGAGTTTTTGAGCGCCAGGATAAATTTCATCTATCTGGTCGCAAAAAGCAAAAATATAAGCCTGCAATCGCGAATAGCGCCCGATGTGAGCGTTTTTATGGATGAAACCTCGCTTATGCGCCTCATCGACAACACCCTAAGCAACGCCATAAAATATTCGCGCCCCGGCGGCAAGGTCATCATCGCGCTGGAAAAGGGGGTGAACATAGCGGTCTTTAGCGTGCAGGACTTCGGCATCGGCATAAAGGATACGAGCGCGATCTGGGATAGATACTCGCGCGAAAACGCGGCTCTTGGCGGATTTGGCCTCGGGCTAAACATAATCGATAAAATTTGCAAGCGCTACGGAATTGCAAAAAGCGTCAGCTCGAAACTCGGCGAGGGCAGCACCTTTTGCTACAAAATCCCGCTGTTTAAGCAGAAGCTTTTGGACTAAAACGGCGCGCTAAATTTAGACGCAAATTTTAAAATTTTAAAAGTAAAATTTACGCGGCTAGGGCTTTTTAAAATTTCCTTTTGAAGGGAATTTTCAGCCGCCTTTTGCCTCTCTACTGCGTAAATAATATTCGTCTAATGGATAATTTAGATTTCCGCAGTTGTCTAGTTCAAAACCCTATTTTATATCAAACGACGCCTTGTTTCTCTCCTGGTAATATTCCTTGATCTTTTCAGAAAAATTCATTCTATCAAATAGGTATTCGGAATGATTGCGTTGTATATAATTTTTATAAATTAAAACAAACTTATCTAACAATATATGAATATTTGGTCCTTTGTAAGCGCCGTCTAGAATAATTATCGGTCTATCAAATCCAGCCTTCATATCTTTCAAATTTATTTTTAAATATTTCTTTGGATCGGTTTTTTTTAGCCTTTAATTTATTCATAAAAATTTCCTCAAACGTCTCATTGTTATCATGATGCTTTTTTAATACTTCAAACCAATTAGATAAATTTATGTTCTCTAGTTCATAGTATGCAATTTCATATGAGCTACGCCAAGAACTGCCATAGGCGTAGGTCCTATAATCATTGATCATTTGTTCTAGTTTCAACTCATAATCCAAATACTGCCCTATTGCTCTTTTATACAGCTCCTCTCTCGGTAAAATTCTATCCTCTTTTAAGCAGAATCCTTGCTTGTATTTGTTGTAGTCGGAAAGGGAAACTATCGCGAAGCCTCGTGAAGTGGAGTAGTCTGGCACGATGCGGATAAATGCGGCGCAGAGTATTATTATAAGAAGTAGCACTCCAGCTAGCGCTTTAAATTTAAGAGATTTATAAAATTTCATACCGACGCTCCTTTAAAATTTAAAATTTCAGTTGTTTACTCGGCTTTTCAGCCGCCTTTAAACAAATCTTCTCTTACCAGGCGATCTGCTATTTCTTCGACATTGTTTTTATAAATTTTAAAATCGCTATTTCCACAATTATCAATTTTAAAGTCATCTTCACTATATGATCTGGCTTGAATCTCTCTTTCATAATATTGCCTTCTATCCAATAAATCTTTGGGGGTATAACCTTCAGGAACCCTAACCAAAATAGCGCTGAATTTAAAATCATCATAGAGAATAAAGCTTTTATCGAGATATAAAAGATATTTATTTAACCCTGCGTATTCAATTACTGGCATATCAAAGCCCGCAAAGCCCTCTTTTAAATTTAGCTTTAACTTTTCTGCGATATCTACGGGCTTTATTTGAAATTTCTCGACGAAAATATTTCTGTATGGCCAAGCAGCTTGATTTTTACGTTTTTCTATATCGTATTCTTTGGACAGAACCTCTAACCAATCATCGTTATTAAATTTATCTGTCTCATAAAAACCTACTTTAACGGCAGATTCTCTATTGCCGTAATTACAATTATCGAAGTGGTATACATAGTAGCATTTGTCGGTAACGAGGGTTTGAAACAGCATACGCCTCTTTAAAAGATCTAAAATTCCGCGCTTAAATCGCTCCTCTTTGGGTAAAATTCTATCCTCTTTTAAACAATACCCCTGTTGATATTTGTTATAGCCAAAGATAGAAACGACAGCAAAACCTCGCGAAGTGGAGTAATCGGGGATGATGCGGATAAATGCGGCGCAGAGTATTATTATAAGAAGTAGCACTGCGGCTAGCGCTTTAAATTTAATGGATTTATAAAATTTCATACCGACGCTCCTTTTAAAATTTAAAATTTCAGCGTAAATTCCCGCGATTTTACGATTAAATTTAAAACGTTCGCCGTTACAAAGTGGGCAAGCTGCGAAACGCCTAAATTTAAATCCCGCCGCTAGCCTTCGCGGTGCAGAACTATATAGCCCAGCTTCGTGCCGTTTTCGTCCGAAAACGCCCTCACGTAAAAATAATGCCCGTCCTTTTTGATAAAGCTCTGCGCCCCAAAATCAAGCGTCGCCAAAATCGACAAAACGTCGTAATCCGGCGCGCTATTTACGACGATAAAATCCTTGATAACGCCTATTTTATCGTAGAAGCAGTCGGTCTCGAACCTCTTATCTACGAGGATAAAAATATCGTTTCCCATGCGGTTGATCTGCGCGATAACGTGCTCGAAATCGAGCATTATCTCGGCGCTTCCGATAAATTTACCATCGCTAAAAACGGGCGAAATTCCGCGCATGAAAACCCCGCACCGCCCCATCTCCACAAGCGCTTTTGGAAGCAAGCTCTGACGGATCTGCAAAAGCGAATGGCGAAAGGAGCTCAGATCGTCGTTGTAAAATTCGTCGCTCCAGCTCCTAGCCAGGCTTCTGGTGTTTTGCGTATGAAAATGTATCTTCACGCCCGTATAGAAGGGCACCGCGCTTAAGATATCTTTGTATTTTTTCGTCACGTCCATGCACTCGCCGTGTTTGCCGCTCTCGAAGCAGCGCACCACGTCGCTGTTTTGCGATAAAATCAGCGAGATCGCAAAGGCGTTTAGCTTCTCTTCGTCCACGATCTTTTCAAAAAGACTCGCGCTAAAATCGAACTGCTGCTTGATTTTTATCTCGTTTTCCTCGCTTTTAAAGCGCAGATAAAACGCAAAGGTGGCAACGCAACAAGCAAGCGCGAAAAGGCTTAGGTATTTTTTTGAGCGCGAGCCTATCATCTGAATTCCATCTTTAAATTTGCTGCTAAAACCTCTGCGAATTCGCTAAATTCCGGCAGATCGAGCTTGCCGTTGCGCATCTTTTTTCCCCAGACGGACTCCGGGAAAAAGCTGTCGTTTTTAAAGCGCGCCTGGATGTGAAAATGCACGCGCGGCACGTAGTTGGCGAAGCTTGCGATGTTGATCTTATCGGGCGCGTAAAACTCCCGCAGGCTCTTTTCGCACTGAAGCACGGCGCGCCACAGATGCGCCAACGTCGCCTCGTCGCAGTCGCTAAGCTCTTTAAATTTAGCCTTCGTAAAGACCTTCACCCACGGCACTTCGTGCTCCTCGCGCTCCACGTAAATCATCTCGTCTTCGTAAATCATCGCTTCTCCTTGAAAACGGAATTTTAATGCAAAGCCCATTAAAGCTCGGTAAATTCCTCTTACATAAATAATATACTAAAATACATTAATTAAATATATCTATAAAATCTCGATATATTCGTAATTTTTATCTTATAATTCTATCTTTTAAAAGGAATATATATGAAATCAGTTTGGGTAATGATCCTATGCGCCGCGGCGATTTTGATGATTACGATGGGCATTCGTATGTCATTAGGTCTTTTCGTACAGCCCATAATGCAAGCAAATTCCCTATCCATCGCGCAAGTAAGCTTTGCGATGGCAACTACGCAGCTGGTATGGGGCTTTTCGCAACCGCTTAGCGGGATACTTGCAGACAAGCTCGGTGCCTACGTCGTGCTATTTTGGGGCAGCGTGCTTTTGGCGATTAGTTGCGCTCTTGTGCCGTTATTTAGTAGCGAAAGCTCGCTTGTATTAACGATGGGTTTTGGGCTTGCGCTGGGGCTTGGCGCGGGTAGTTTTCCGATTCTAATGAGCCTAATGGCAAAGCGCCTGCCATTTTCTATCCGCTCGGTTGCTAGCGGAGTGTTAAATGCAGGCGGCTCGTTCGGGCAGTTTTTATTTGCGCCGATGATTGGGTTTTGTATCGCAACGCCTGCTTTGGGATACGGCGGCGCATTTTTTATGCTCGCAGGGCTTAGCTTGCTAATTCTGCCGCTTGCGAGGCTTTTAGCAGGCGGCAAAATTCTATTTGGCGAGCAAACCAGCCTGCATGAAGAAGATAAGCGCAGCTTAGGCGAAGTTCTGCGTTTGGCACTGCGCGATAAAAGCTATATTTTGATAAATTTAAGCTTTGCTACGTGCGGTTTTCACGTAGCGTTTTTAGTGACGCATCTGCCTAGTGAAGTAGCACTAAGCGGGCATGGCGCGCAGGTAGCGTCCTTTTCGCTAGCACTGATTGGTATCGCTAACATCGTAGGTAGCTTATTCGTAGGTTGGTGTGTTTCCAAAGTGCGCTGTAAAGTCATTTTATTTTGCATATATGCCCTGCGTATCGCTCTTATTGGTGCTTATGTGCTCTCGCCCAAAGATAGCCTTACATTTTATATCTTCAGCGTGGGATTAGGATTTACCTGGCTAGCGACCGTACCGCCTACTGCAGCTGCCGTAGGTAAGCTATTAGGGACGCGATATTTAGCAAGCCTATTTGGATTTACGATGCTTTCGCATCAAATCGGCGGATTTTTTGGCGCATATATCGGGGGTCTTGCGGTACGGGCATACGGCGCGTATGATTATATGTGGTATTTGGATATGACGCTAGCGGCTATTGCAGCTCTGCTAAGCCTGCCTGTGCGTGAAGCCAAGATGAAGCACGTGAAATTTTAAAAGTTTTATGGGATTTTGAAATTTACGGACGGAATTTTCGCGAAATTTTGCAAGCTAAATTACGACGAAATTTTGAAATTCTTAAAATTTTAAAATTTATCGGATTTTATGTTTCGCACGATGAAATTTCACTTTGGCTTTGGAATTCCGCTGCGATAATGCGATAAAATGCAAAATCCGCTTATGCTTTCAAATTTAGCCGGGGCAAACTTTTAAATTTTATAGAATTTTGAAATTTTAAAATTTCGGCTCGTGCAGCATTTTAAGAGCCGGCGCGAGAGCATCTGCAAAGCCTTTAAATTTTTCAAATTCCTCCGCGCTAAACTCCGCGCTAAACTCCGCTCCAGAAGCACCAAAGCTTGCTTCATAAACAAAACCCGATTTTTTTAAAAAATGTTCAAATTTAGCCACCGCCGCAAACGGCACGAAAAATATGCACTTCTTACGCAGCACGAATTCTACTAGCTCTGCGGCGTCCGCAGCAGCGTCTATCGCAGCATTTGCGCTACTAGCGTATGCGCGCACTAGCCCGCCAGTGCCTAGCTTGATGCCGCCGAAGTAGCGCACCACGAGCACCGCGGCGTTAATTAGCTCGGCGCCGCGAAGCGCGTTTAGACACGGCGCGCCCGCAGTCGATTTGGGCTCACCGTCGTCGCTTGAGTTTTCTACGATCTGCCCGGGCTCGTTCAGCGCGCGATACGCCCAGACGATATGGCGCGCTTTAGGATGCTGCTGCCACAACTGCACACGCAGCGTCTCAAAGCTTGCTAGCGGCGCTAGATAGGCGATGAAGCTTGATTTTTTGATCTCCTGCGCGGCGCTGATCTCTTTTTCAATCGTTTTCAAGGCTTTCCTTTGCGGAATTTTATCTTTTTTGCATTATAATAAAAGTTCAAAAAAAGATCAAAGGAGCTTCATGATCCAGACTTGTTTATTTCCCGCGGCGGGCTACGGCACGCGCTTTTTGCCCGCGACCAAATCGCTACCAAAAGAGATGCTTCCGATCCTTACCAAACCGCTCATTCACTACGGCGTGGACGAGGCGCTGGAAGCGGGCATGGACAATATGGCGTTCGTCACGGGTCGCGGCAAGCGCGCTCTGGAGGATTATTTCGACCGCAGCTACGAGCTGGAGGATCAAATTTCAGGCAGCAGCAAGGAGTATCTGCTCGACGAGATCAGAGCGCTTATGAAGCGCTGCACCTTCTCTTTTACGCGCCAAGAGCAGATGAAGGGGCTTGGTAACGCAATTTATACGGGTAAAATTTTAATCCGCGACGAGCCTTTCGGTGTGGTGCTTGCAGACGATCTGTGCGTGAACGAAAACGGCGAGGGCGTGCTTGCGCAGATGGTTAAAATTTACGAAAAATACCGCTGCAGTGTCGTTGCAGTAATGGAGGTGCCGCCGCAGGACGTAAATAAATACGGCATCATCGCGGGAAAGAGCATCAGCGACGATCTGATAATGGTCTCGGATATGATCGAAAAGCCTGAACCTAGCGAGGCTCCGTCGAGCTTAGCCATCATCGGGCGCTACATCCTAACGCCTAATATTTTCGATCTCATCGAGCAGACGGCGCCGGGCAAAAACGGCGAGGTGCAGATCACCGACGCGCTTTTGAAGCAGGCTCAAAACGGCGTGGTGATCGCGTATAAATTTAAAGGCACTCGCTTCGACTGCGGCTCAGTAAAAGGCTACGTGGACGCGATCAAATATTTCTACGAGCGAGAATTCGGCGATGGTAAAAAATGAGCTGTTTTTCCCGCCGGCAAAAGAGGGCGCGCTAGAAGAGGTAGCGGCAAAGATCCGCGCCGAATACGAAAGCGGCGAGATAGGCTACTACCGCCTGCCGCAGCAAGGCGCAGACGAAATAGCGCGGGCGCAGGAATTTTTTAGCGCACGAAGCTACGACGAGATCGTGCTTTTGGGCATCGGTGGCTCCAGCGTGGGCGTGCGGGCGCTTTATGAGATGCTGCGTCCGCGCGTAAGAAAGAATTTGCGCTTTGAAATTTTGGATAATCTCGACGGGCACAGTGTAAACCGCGCGCTTGAAGGGTTAAATTTCGCTCGCACGATTTTCATAGTATCCTCCAAATCGGGCAGCACGATCGAGACAATCTCGCTTTTTAAGGTCGTTTTGCAGCGTTTTGGAATTTCAGATTTAAAGACGATAGCGAAAAATTTTATCTTTATCACCGATGCAGGCTCGCCGCTGGATGTCTTTGCGCGTGAGCACGGCGCCTGCGTGATAAATATGCCCGCTAACGTAGGCGGCCGTTTTAGCGTGTTAAGTGCAGTAGGGCTAGTGCCCGCAGTTGGGCTAGGCCTTGATGCAAGCGCGATGCTACGCGGAGCTGCCGCCGCAAAAGAGCGGTATCTAGATGAAATTTTAGCAGGCGATCCCGCTAAAATCGCGGAGAATAAAATTCTACGAAAAGCCCATCACTACGCCACGCACAAAAGTGCGAAAATCAACGTCCTTTTTAGCTATGGCGACGCGCTGCGCGCATTGGGTGAGTGGTATGTGCAGCTCTGGGCGGAAAGCCTAGGTAAAAAGATCGGCTTTAGCCGCGAGGGGCTTACTCCTGTTGGGCTTGTAGGCTCGCGCGATCAGCACAGCTTCCTTCAGCTCATAATGGACGGTGTAAAGGATAAGACCGTGACTTTCTTAAAGCTCACGGACAACGGCACTACGGACGCGGTGCCTAGTATCAGTCTGCAAGGTCTTGAGGGCTGCGACTTCGTAAACGGCATGCGACTGGATGAGGTGCTAAATCTTCAGTGCGATGCTACGCTGCAAGCCGTGCTAAACGAGGGTATCAGCGTCGATCTAATCGAGGTTTCGCGGCTTTGTGAACAGAGCGTGGGCGAGCTATTTTACTACTTCGAGCTGCTAACCAGCGCCACCGGAGCGATACTGGGCGTCAGCACTTACGATCAGCCGGGCGTCGAGGTAGGCAAGAGAATTTTAAAATCGCTAGTTTTGAAATTGCGAGATTAGAATTTGCGGCGCTAGCTAGACGGAATTTCGTCGGGCTAAATTTTACTAAAGCCAGGTTCTACTTGCATCCCATTTTGCTTAGGCTAAATTTTAGAATTTTAAAATTGTCGCCGCGGAATTCTGCGCGTAAAATTTACGTCGCGAAATTTTGATTTCTCGCTACGAGCATTTGGAATTTTGTCGAAAAATTTCGCGGTAGAATTCCAAGATTGCACCGCAAGGCGTAAAAATTTTGCGACTTGCGAGCACGCAAGGAGATGAAATGAAAATCACGAAGATCGATCACTTCGTCCTAGTTACGGACGATCTGCAAAAATGCGTGGAATTTTACGAAGGAATTTTAGGGCTAGAGCATGTTTGCGAGGGCGGCAAACACAGCCTGCGTTTCGGCTCCTCAAAGATCAATATCCACACCCGCGCGGGCGAGTTTGCGCCGTTTGCGGCACGTCCTAGCGCAGGCTCGGCGGACTTTTGCCTCATCTACGAAGGGCAAAGCGCGCCGCAGCTCAAAACGGAGCTTGAAAGCAAAGGGGCACAAATAGAGCTTGGCATCGTGCCTCGAATGGGCGCGCGCGGCGCTATGCAAAGTATCTATCTGCGCGATCCTGACGGCAATCTCGTAGAGCTCGGCGTATATGAAAGCGGCGAAGATTAGCGCGTAAATTTTAAAGGCAAAATTTCAAGCGGAGCGTTAAAATTTAAATTTTCTAAATTCTATCTTTCATTAAAGATCGATATTCTGCGGATTAAATTGCTTATCCCTCGGTACGCTAATTATGTGCCGTTTATATATTTTTGAAACCTTATCTTTTGTTTTTAGAATTTCATAAATTTGTTCATTTTATTCACTATTATTTTTGCGATATCATAAGGTGGTTTCCAAAATAAATATCCCTCTGTAATATCTATATTTAGCGTATCCAAGAAATATTTTTGCAGCTCATCAAACTCCTTTTTACTATTGATCGTAAATATTTCTGAATCGAAATCGTTGCATATCAGTAATTTATCACAAAGCAAGAACCTAACGGTTTTCTCAAATAGAATATAGTAGATAAATTTAATAATGGGCATCAGCAATAAGCCCATAATGATAAAAATAAACATATAAAATTTAAAGTTGTATAATGCCACGACGATCATTATAAATAAAACTAAAACACAAAATTTAATTTTCACATCAAAGGGCGCAAAATTCGGAATCATATAAGCATATCTGTAAACGGAGATATTTTTTAACGCCATCTCTTTTTCGCATTTGGTTTTATTTTTAAATTCTATTTTGTCTCTCATAAAGGTTATTGTTTTTTTTGCTTTTTAGAAAGTGTGCCGCGTATATAAAGAAAAAGGCGCTGCCATAACCTAGCAATATTTTCATATAAAACCTAAATTTATACTCACTGCTAAAATGATAGGTCAAAGAACAAATTAACAAAATTCCAAGAGCTATCAGCCAAAACAGATCGTCTAGCTTTTTTATAACTATCGGATATTTGTCGTAATCTTTGGCTTTTTGTTTATTATAATTTTCCATTATTTCAAGCCCCTCTTTAAAAATAGATATAAATTTGTAATAGCTTAATTGACAAAAGACTTTTATATACGTTGCCTGACTCTTTCTTCGCGACCTCTTCTCTTCTCATTTTATCCTCCTCATTAAATAAACAAGTAATCTTTCTTAACGTTATTTATATTTACGTTTTTCAGCAAAAAATATTCTTTAATTTCATCATAAATTTTTTTATTATAGACGTAAACGAGATAATATCTTGGATAAACGGGCTTGTTCCTAAACCATCTGCCATATGAGGGGCGTGCGATCCTAATAAATGGCAGAGCCCTAAACCCTTTTAAATTCCTATTTATAAACAGATAAAGTATTAAATTTAATAAAAATCCGAATAAATATGTAAAGAATACCGCTATAAAAAATATATTCCACCATGTTACGCACATAAAAATAGCGATAAAGTACAAAAATATCTTTTCAGATTTTCCTATCTCATATAAACTTGCCAAAATTCCGATAGAGAAATTTAAAGATAAAGCGTTTTCATCAATTTCGCAGCGTTTTTCAACTAAGTCGTCGCTAATAAATTCTATATATTTGTTTGTGAATTTTATCTCTTGTCTAGGGCGGATTACGGTAAATATGGATATTATAACCGTAGATAGTAAAATAATGAATAAAATAGCAAAATACTGAACTATGTCAATATCATCATGATTTATAAAATCTATAATTAAAAAAGCATGTAGCGTAGAGATCGGCAATAATAGGACTAAAAACGAATATACAAAAAATTTTTCATAATTTTTGATTACTATCGGATCTTTGTCGTAATCTCTAGCCTTGGAATTCTGCTGCAAAGAGCCGCTACCATCCGAGATAAAATTTTGCGGTTCTGCGCTGTTTTCGCAGGCAGAATTCTGAGCCGCTTCGGCTTTTAAATTTAAAGCGTCAGGATCGGAATTTATGGTTTCAGAATTTGAAGCTTCGAAATTTGAAGATTTATAATTCAGGGATTTAGAATTTAAGATTTCGGAATTCAGGAATTCAAAATTCAGGAATTCAGAATTCGAAACTTTAAAATTTGAAACTTCAGAATTCCGGGTTTCAAAATTCGGGACTTTAAAATTTTCGCCGTTAGAATTTTGTTCCAAGCCCCGCTTCGGCTCCTGATGCCGCTTTTGTAGTAGCCTTTTTAATTCCTCAAGCCTGCTTTGATCCATTTGCCGCCTTTAAATTTGATGGACGCGCCATTTTATAGCGCCGCCGCTTAAAGCTCAGTAAATTTTATCGCTCGCCCGCTGCGCGCCGTTTGATCAAAATTTAGCTCTCGTATCTTTGCAGCGATTTTTTATATGTTTTCGCGGCAGCGTAGCCCGCGCTCAGATATGCCTCAAACTCCTCGCTGGTAAGCCTGCGCGGCTCATTCGCAAGCTTCGCCGCGCCGTTTGGCGTATTTGCGTCCAGATTCGCTTCATTTACGATCTCGCCCCGTCGGATTCGGTTGCTAAAGCCCGCTGCACGCGCTATTTTCGGCGCATACTTTAAAGAAAAGCTTAAATTTTGCGTTTGCAGATTTAAAATTTTACCCATGCACTTGCGCGGACCCGCGATAAAATCGCCATTTTGTATAAGCGTGGCAACGGCAGAGCCGAGCTGGCCGCTCTCCGCCAAGCCGTGCAAGCCGCCTGCCGAGCCGGGTAAGTAGCCCGCCAAACCCGGTAAGCCTCCCGCCAAAAGCTCTGCGCCGCTTAGGACGCGCAGGCTTCGCACCAAAATCCCGCCGCCGCTTTGCGGGACGCTGCGAAACGAAATGTCAAAGCCGAAATTGTGAAAAAATATCTCGCCCGCCCGCGACGTGCGCTTGTAGGTGTTGCGATCCGCGCCCGTGAAATACGCCTCGATCTCCGCGAAGGAGAATTCCGCGCCGCTTACGCAAAGCACATAGTTTTGCAGCAGATCGCGCATGAAATTTTCGATCTTTGCCTGCGCTCGCTCGCCATCAAACTGCGCCTGCGGCGGATGGACACCGAACGCAAGCGCTTGTCTGACGCCCAGCTCCGACTGCGATGGACGGACGTTAAATTTTAAATGTGCTTGCTCCGTATCAAGACGCGCTTTCTCAGCATCAAACGGCGGCTTGGCATTAAATTTTAAAATTTCAGCTTGCTGCGCCCCGCTAAAATATGGCTGTCCGTCGCAAAATTCCGCGCCACCTTGTGATTTTAAGGGCTCGTCGCCGCTCCCGTCTCTCGCGCTTCCTGCAAGTTTGGGATTTTTTGAAGCAAGCTTTGGATCTGCCGAAATTCCAAACTCCGCAGCGTCGATTTTTGAGAAAAATTTTTCTAAATTTTCATCGCCCAGCATTTTGCTTTTCCGTAGAATTTCCTTCGCGCTTCGTCGTGTTCGCCTTATTGCCCATAGTGTCGGCTTCGCCGTTGTTTGCCTCGGCGCGCGTTAAATTTCCCTCGCCGCTCGTTGCGTTTGTATCGCCTCGCATTAAGTTATCGCCGCCGCTCGTCGTATTTGCTTCGTTATCTCTAAAATTTAAAGCTTCGCAACGATCTACGCCTAAACGCTCGAAATAATATCTCTCTCGCTCGCTTAAGTTTTCCACTCCCCTTTCGCATACGCGCTTGATATACGCCTTGCTAGGGTATCTAAGCCGATTGAGCGCCAATTCACTACCCGCGTCTGCACGCTTTATCAGCTTGGCGATGCAGGCGTCATCCTCTTCACTATTTGCGATATAATCCCATACGCCACAGTATCTATCACCGCCCAGCGTCGTAATCAAAAAATAAGCCCAAAGCAGGATTATGGCAATCGATATGCTTCCTTTTATTTTTAAAGATCTCTTTTTTACCATGTTTTTCCTTGAGTAATAAATTTTAACTCATTTTTTCACAAATTTGACCAACGACATAAAATTTACGATATCGCCCTCAAAGCTAATCTTATCGCCCAGCATTTTGCTCTTCCGTAGAATTTCCTTTGCGCTTCGTTTTGTCCGCCTTGTTGCCCGTAGTGTCGGATTCGCCGTTGTTTGCCTCGGCGCGCGTTAAATTTCTCTCGCCGTCCGTCGCGTTCGTATCGTCTCGCGCTAAATTATCGCCGCTACTTGTCGTATTTGTTTCGCCGTCTTGTGATTTGAGCGTTTTAAAGCCAAAATTCTCACAGCGATCTCCTCGAAAATCTTGGAAATAATATTTCTCGCGCTCGCCTAAGCTTTCCACCCCTTTTTCGCACACTCGCTTAATATAAGCCTCGTGTGGATATCTTAGTCTGTTTGCCGCTAGGATATCGCCGGCATCCGCTTGCTTTACCAACTTGGCAATGCAGGCATCGTCTTCTTCGCCATAGCCCAAAAATACCTCTCTCACATTGCAACACGAGCCGCTGATTTTTATATATAGGGTGCACAGAATAATAACTCCTACAATTAGCAAAAAAATTTGACTTTTACTAGCTTTCAATTTCGCTTTATCGCCCGACATTTGACCCTCCCGTAGAATTTATATCGCGTTTGATTACACCTGTTTCATCGCGGATTGTATCCATACCTTCGCGCGTTAAATTTCGATCGCCGTCCGTTGTGTTCATATCGCCGCTCGTCGTATTTGCTTCGCCGCCTTGCAATTTTGGGGTTTTAAAGCCCCAGGGCTCACAGCTCTGGTAGCGCTCGAAATAATATCTCTCTCGCTCGCCTAAGTTTTCCACCCCCTTTTCGCATACGCGCTTGATATACGCCCTGCTTGGGTATCTTAGTCTGCTTTCCGCAAAGCCGTTTCCGTCGTCCGCTCGTTTTATCAGCTTGGCGATGCAAGCGTCATCCTCTTCGCCCTGTTTATCAGAAAAGAATTCCTCTATATTACAATACATACCGCCGCTGCTTATAACTCCATAAATAATAAAAACCCCCGCAATTAGCATAATAAAAATTTTACTTTTACTAGTTTTCAAGCTCGCCTCCTTCGCGATAAAATTTTGATTTTTTTCGCAGATTTACGATTTGCGGGCGGATCGTAAACTCGCTCACGTTGGATTTCGTGCGCAGAATTTGCAGCGTAAAATTTGCGATCTCCTCCGCATCCACGAAGCTAGCCTCATCATCTGCGGGCTCGAAGCTCAAATCTTCGTAAAACGGCGTTTTGGTGACGTCGGGATTGATGCAGCTTACTCTGATCTGCTTGCGCGCCTCCTCGAAAAGGCAGAGCAGAAACGCCCGCAGCCCCGCCTTGCTTGCGCTATAAACCGCGCTAAAGCGGCTAGATCGCAGCGCCTCGATCGAGCTAATGCCGATGATATGGGCGCGGTTGCGCTTTAAATTTGGCAAAAGCGTGCGCGTGATGATGATGTTTGCGGCAAGATTTACGTTTAAAATTTTTAAAATTTCGCTCTCGCTCATCGCTTCAAGCGGCGCAAATTTCGCCGTACCCGCGCATAAAATCAGCGCGTCGATACCCTGCGCCGCAGCCAGCGCGCGGCACTCCTTCGCTAGCGCGTCTGTATCCTCAAAGCGCGAGACCAGCGTTAAAATTTCATAGCCGTTTTGCCGCAAAAGCTCCGCGACCGCGCTGCCGATACCGCCGCTTGCGCCCGTGATCAATGCTTTCATCTTTTCTCCTTTAAATTTTAATGCCGCTTCGGCGCGTTAAATTTCGCTGCGTTAAATTTATTACCCGCTGTATTTGCCGCTAAATTTGCGCGATTTAAATATTTCGCGCCGCGACCTGCGCCGGGTAAAATTTTAAATTTAGCCCACGGGCGTTTTGCTGCGCCGCCGCTTTGTAAAATTTAATCGCCGCTCGCTGTGCCCGCCCGCACGATTTATAAAATTTAATTTTATAAAACTCGGCGCGCCGCTAAATTTTAATTGCTCGTTCGCCGCTAAATTTCGCGCTGTGCCTTGACGCCACATACGAGCCGGCACAGGCCGCGACATCTGCGACAAACAGCGTGTCTAGCGTCGCCGTATCTTTGCGAAATACACCGCCTTCATCGCCTCCTCAAACGCGTCGTTGCTTTTGTACTCGTGCCCCAAGACCTCGCGCCACAGGCTCGCATCCTCCATGCAGAGGTAGAAAAACACCCGCTCGCGCCACGGCAAAAGCGCATCCGCGGCAAATTTAAAAAGCTCGCGTTTGATCTGCAGCGGGTAGGATAGCTTGCCGTTCGCGTCCGCAAGGGGCATCTGCAGAATTTTGCTCCGTAGCCCGCGCGAGCGTAGCTTCTTGACGACGGGCTTGATGAAAGTAAGCGTGCCGAGCGAGACCATCGCGACGCCGCTTGGATCGAAGCTGCGCAGCAGCCGCTCAAAAAGCGCGCCGTAATCGCTTTGCCACCCCTCATACCAAACCATCGGGTGGAGGTGAAAGCCCACCAAAATGCCGCGCGCCGCGAGCGCTTCGGCTGCCGCCAGCCGCGCATCCAGGCTCGCGCTTAGATGCTCCTCGTTCGCTATGATCGCGGGGGTATTTAGCGAGAAGGTGACGATGAGGTTGCGCGGGATCTCACGCTGCAGGAAAAACCGGATATTGTTCGACTTGCTTTTAAGCTCCAAAATCACGTTTTGATGCCGCGCCGCAAAATCGCATAGCGCGCTTAAAATGCCGAA
Source organism: uncultured Campylobacter sp. (assembly GCF_963518785.1). Classification (NCBI taxonomy): domain Bacteria; kingdom Pseudomonadati; phylum Campylobacterota; class Epsilonproteobacteria; order Campylobacterales; family Campylobacteraceae; genus Campylobacter; species uncultured Campylobacter sp. The sequence continues at coordinate 19,892 of NZ_CAUQKJ010000010.1, read as the reverse complement.
GCGATCGCCCCACATGAGCGAGTCGGAGCTCTGCCCCGTGCCGATGTGATAGCTGCGCGCGGAATCGAGCCGCAGACGCGCTAAATTTGCCGCGAAATTTTCGTCAAAGCCGATTTTCCCGTGCTTGTAAAAGGAGCCGATCGCGCAATAGGAGCAGTCAAAGCCGCACGAATTAACGGCATCGAGCGTCAGCAGATTGCAGCAGCGCGTGTTTTCGCTCGCCACCGGACAGCGACCTAAAGCGATACGGTCTGCGCGAAAGGATGAAATTTCAAATTTTTTCGGCGCGTAATCGCTTTTGAAGCTCGCGTATGAGTGCGGGCGCGACTTTAGCTCAAGCCAGGCTTCGCGCACGAAATTAAAAATTTGCTCGCCGTTTGGGACTTTTCCTGCTTTATTAAATTTGGCTTTACTAAAATTTAGCCCGCACTGCCCGTCCGCAAGCAGCTCATAAATTGGCGCCTCGTCCCACGCCTCAAAATCGCTCGCAAACTCCGCTAGCTGCTTTTTTTGCTGAAATGAAAAGTGAAATTTCTCAAATAGCGCGCCCAAAAACGCGCTCGATCGCTCGCTCATATTCACGCCAAACTGCGCGCCTAGCTCCTTTTTTGCCTCCGTCATCTTGCTCCGCTTCGTTTAAATTTTGCAAATTATACTTAAATTTCGCGCGCCGTCACTGAAAATCGTTGAAATTTCAGATCGCGCCGCAGAATAGTCGCTCGAAATAGAAGGCGTAAGCTAGCGTAATAGCGACATTTAGGATCAAAATTCCGCCGAGTATGAGCTTTTGCGGGATTTTTTTGACGCCCGTTCGGTAGTAATACGGTAGGGCGCAGAAAAACGCGGGCAGCACGAGCAGAGCGATACCTAGCGGTATGCCCGCACCGCCCACGCCTATCTCGGCACTGCGCACAAACTGCGCCATGGCGGGAAATTTATGAACGGCGAATATGGCCGCTGCAAAAAGTAGCTGCACGCAGACGCAGTAAAATAGGTAGCGCGCGCCTATTAGGGCGTCTTTTAGCCATAGCCCGATACAGAAAAATACTAGCAAAAGAGCTAAAAAGACCAACAAGGGCGGATCCGCGAACATATCCGCCACGGCATACGCGCAAGCCGCGACGCACGCGCACGCCAAGAGGGCAAAACATAGATAAGAGCCTTTTATTTTCATCGTTTCTCCTGCGCCTCCGCAATACCTTTAAATTTCGCGTCATATTCGGCATATGAAGTCAAAATTTATCTCTCGGCTCGTTTTTTTTTGCACGCACTCATAGTTAAATTTTGCCTTTTATTGCGGCGCGGATTTGCGGCAGACGCGCCTTTACGAGCTCATAGACGAAGCTTTTGCAAAGCCGCTCGCCGCCCAAATGATCGCTTACTATCTTCATCATCGCCCACGGCACGCCCGCACGCTCGCAAGCACCCACGAAAAGCGCGCTCTCCATATCGTAAAGCCTGATGCCGCGATTTCCGCACCCGCAGGTAGCATCTTTTGCCGTGCACGGCGTATTTAGTGTTGCTCGTGCTGCGGTATTCGTCGCAATGCTGTGCCCGCCTACCGCGATTTGTGAGGGTTTTACGCTCGCCAAATTTTGCGCCTCGACCTGCGTCGCGCTTTGTATTGCAGCCCGCGTCGCGTCGGGCGTGAAATTTTTTGTATCTGCCGCGCCGCTCATCCCTTGCGTTAGGGCTTGTGCGCTTGTCTCGACGCACGCCTCGATCGCTGCGACATTTGCTGCGCTCGCCTGTTGCGCTGCGTTTAAAATTTTAGGCTCGCTCACGCAGATTAAATTTGCCCGCAGCTTGCCGTCCGAGCTCGCGCCGCAAAATTCCCGCTCGCGAACGTTTTGAAATTTTAGAGCCTGCGCGCTGTGTTCCCCAACCTGCGAGCGATAAAATTTCGATCCGTCCTCGCCGTAAAATTCCTGCGCCGCCGTACCGTCAAAGTAAAATGCCTCGCCGATTTGCACGCCTTTATCTGCGCAGCCGCAGACGCCTATGTTTAGCGCAAAGTCTACGCGCCGCGAAAGTAAAATTTCACCGAAGCACTCTGAATTTTGCGCGGAATCAAAATCTGAAATTTCAAAATTTTCAGCCGCATTTCGCGCAGAGCCGGTCTCTGCGCCGCCGCAGAGCGCGCCCGCGTCCGAAGAATGCTTAAATTTTGCATCTGCGCCACGTCGATCCTCGCGTCCAAATTTCGCATCCGTGTCCGCGCGAAGCTCACGCCCCAATTCTGCGTCTGTATCGGCACGACGAATAAATTCTGTGCCGGGATCGCGTTCGAATTTCAGACTGCCAGCGCTCGCTTTAAATTTAGCCCCAAAACTCACGCCGCAGATGTATAGAAGCATCTGCTCGCCTATGAACAGATCGCCGCTGTGAGTAAGTTTAAAACTCTCGATTATCGCTTGGGCTTCGCAGCGCAAAGCCGTGCAGATTAGTATCATCGCCGCCCCTTCCAAAAGCGCAATTTTAACAATTTGAGCTATAATGTAAGATTAATTTGCACAAAAGGGCGAAAATGAACGATCTCATCACCATCACGGGCGCGCGCGAGCACAATCTGAAAAATATAAATTTGCAAATTCCAAAGGATAAACTCGTCGTTTTTACCGGTCTTAGCGGCAGCGGCAAGAGCACGCTGGCGTTTGATACGCTATATGCCGAGGGGCAGCGCAGATACGTCGAGAGCCTAAGCAGCTACGCGAGGCAGTTTTTAGACCGCGTAGGCAAGCCCGACGTCGATAAGATCGACGGTCTGACGCCTGCGATCGCGATCGATCAAAAAACGACGTCGAAAAACCCGCGCTCGACGGTGGGTACGATCACCGAAATTTACGACTATCTGCGCCTCTTATATGCGCGCGTGGGGGTGCAGCACTGCCATAAATGCGGCAAGCCGATCTCAAAGATGAGCTCCAGCGACATCATCGCCGAGATTATGAAGCTGCCACGCGGCGCGAAGGTGATCTTGGGAGCGCCCTTGGTGCGCGAGAAAAAGGGCAGCTTCGCCGATATGCTACAGAGCCTACGCGAGCAGGGCTACGTGCGCGCTCAGATCGACGGCGTACTGGTGCGGCTGGACGAGGAGATCGAGCTGAGCAAGACGAAAAAGCACTCGATCAAGGTCATCATCGACCGCACGATCATAGACGAGGAAAATTCCATCCGTATCGCAAGCGACGTCGAAAAGGCGCTCAAGCTTAGCTTCGGCGAGCTTGAGGTGGAGATCGCAAACGCCGCCGAGCTTGGGCTTGCGCAGAGCCTGATCCACTACAGCGAGCATATGGCGTGCTTTGATTGTAAAATTTCATTCAAGCCACTCGAGCCGCTTGCGTTTAGCTTCAACTCCCCAAAGGGCGCATGCGAGAGCTGCGACGGGCTGGGGATAAAATTTAGCCTCGATCTGGGCAAGATCATCAACGAAAGCGCCTCGATAGAGGGCGGCGCGATCAAAGTGATGTCGGGCTTTAACAAGAGCTATTATTATAAATTTCTACTTGGATTTTGCGAAGCAAACGGCATAAACGTCAAAATACCGTATGCAAGCTTAAGCGAGGAGCAAAAAAAGCTGATCCTCTACGGCAGCGTCAAAGAGATCGATTTTTACTGGAAAAAACATAAGCTCGTGCGAAAATTTGAGGGCGCGATCAAATACGCCTACGACCTGCTCAAAAACGAAAGCGATCTGGACGATTATATGAGCGAAAAAATCTGCCCCGACTGCGACGGACTGCGCCTGCGCCCCGAAAGCCTAGCCGTAAAGGTCGCGGGAAAAGGCATCGGCGACGTGATAAATATGAGCATCGCAGACTGCGTGGAATTTTTCAGCGACGAGAAGCGGTTTTCAAATTTAAGCGAAAAGGACGCGCAGATCGCAGCGCCGATCCTAAAAGAGATCAACGAGAGGCTATTTTTCTTAAAGGACGTGGGGCTTGGATACCTCACGCTTGGGCGAGATGCGCGCACCATCAGCGGCGGTGAGGCACAGCGTATCCGTATCGCAAGCCAGATCGGCTCTGGTCTTAGCGGCGTGATGTACGTGCTCGATGAGCCTAGCATCGGGCTTCACGAGCGCGATACGCAAAAGCTCATCAAGACGCTGCGAAGCTTGCAAGAAAAGGGAAATTCCGTAATCGTCGTCGAGCACGATAAAAAGACGATCGAGGCGGCGGACTTCGTCGTAGATATCGGCCCGGGGGCGGGCAATCTAGGCGGCGAGGTCGTATTCGCAGGAGACGTCGCGCATCTGCTTAAAAGCAATACGCAAACCGCGCTGTATCTAAATAACCAAAAGGAGATAAACTACCAAAAGCACCGCAAACAGGAGCTTTGGCTAAGTATCAAAAACGTAAATATCAATAATATCCACGGCCTTTGCGCAAAATTTCCGCTACGAAATTTAGTCGGCATCACGGGCGTTAGCGGCAGCGGCAAGAGCTCTTTAGTGCTGCAAACCATCCTGCCGACGGCGCTTGAGGAGCTAAATCGCGCCAAAAAGGTGCACGCGGTAAAGGGCGCTAAAATTTCGGGGCTTGAGAGCCTAGATAAAGTGATCTATCTGGATCAAACCCCGATCGGACGCACCCCGCGCAGCAATCCCGCGACCTACACGGGGGTGATGGACGAGATCCGCGCGCTTTTTGCCGCGACGAAAGAAGCGCAGCTGCGCGGATACAAGATCGGCCGCTTTAGCTTCAACGTCAAGGGCGGGCGCTGCGAAAAATGCGCGGGCGAGGGCGAGATCACGATCGAGATGCACTTTCTGCCCGATATCAGCGTCGTTTGCGACGTTTGCCACGGCACGAGATACAACGCGCAGACGCTTGAAATTTTATACAAAAACAAAAGCATAGCCGACGTTTTGGCGATGAGTATCGACGAGGCGCTCGAGTTTTTCAAAGCCGTGCCTAAAATTTATCAAAAGATAAAGACGCTTGCGGACGTCGGGCTCGGCTACGTTTCGCTAGGCCAACCCGCCACGACGCTTAGCGGCGGCGAGGCTCAGCGCGTCAAGCTCGCCAAGGAGCTAAGCCGCACCGACACGGGCAACACGCTGTATATCCTGGACGAGCCCACGACGGGACTTCATTTTGCAGACGTAGATCGCTTGGTGGCGGTACTACATCATTTGGTCGATCTGGGAAATTCCGTCTTCGTAATCGAGCACAATCTGGACGTCATCAAAAACTGCGATTACATCATCGATATGGGGCCCGAAGGCGGCGAGGGCGGCGGACAGATCGTCGCTTGCGGCACCCCAGAAAAGCTCGCGAAGGATTTTAAAAAGACAGGTAGCTACACGGGGGAATTTTTGGCACAGGAGCTAGCGGCGATGAAGAGCGCAAGCAAAAATAAGCGAGGTTAAAGCGCCTTATCGGGGGCAAGAATGGATCAAAGCAGGCTAGATGAATTAAGAAAGCTACTACAAAAGCGGCATCAAGAGCCTAAGCAAGGCTTAGAACAAAATTCTAACGGCGAAAATTCTGGAACATCGAATTTTGGAGTCTCGAATTTCAAAGCTCAAAATTCCGAAATCTCGAATTCCGAAGTCTCAAATTTTGAAGCTTCTAATTTTAGAACCTTAAATTTCGAAGCCTCGAATTTTGAAATCCTGAATTCTGAACCTCCGAATTTCGAATCTCTGAATTCTAAAGCACCGAATTCCGCTCCTGACGCTTTAAATTTAGAAGCCGAAGCGGATCAGAATTCCGCCTGTGCAAACAACATAGAGCAGCAAAATTTTATATCCGATGACAGCGGCGTCTTACCGCAGAATTCCAAGGCTAGAGATTACGACAAAGAGCCAATAGTAATAAAAGATCATACTTATTATGAATTTATGATTTATCAATTTCCGGCGCTACTGATAGGTTTTATTATATTTTTGACTTTTGCTACCATAGTAAATCCCGTTAGTCTTAAGACTTTTCGAATGCTTCCGTCTATATTGGTTTCATTGTTGACCGTAATTAGGGATAAAGACGGCATGTATTTTGAGTTTAAAAGTGATAAAATTCTGTATTATTACAAAAACAAGATCCGTAAAATTTTCGAATTAAATAGTATAGGTGCGATAATAATTAGCTTTGATTGCAGACACAGTATGCGGCAAAGGATAAATTGGTTTATAAAAATAGCACTACTTCTTTGGATTTTATTAATTTTTGCCGCCGATGCATACGATATGACAATCGGCGAAAGCATAACTGATATATTGTGTATTTTTGTTTTAGCCGCATCAGGAATTTTCGGAGCAAAGGCTATTATACACCTACGCAACGGCAGCCTCGGCTTTTTCGGTCTTCACGATCAGCTTGTGCTTTATAAAGAAAACGCTGAGGTCGAGATACTAAATATTCTGATGGCGACTGAGGACGAGTATCTGCAGCTGAGAGATTATTTTATGCAAACGATGCAAAAAGATATAAGCAATCTTCAGCGCACGATGTCGATTTTTAATGAAAAGATAGAATTTAGAAAATTTAAATTTTAAAGGCGTATGTTATGGAAGCAAATTGAGAAGGCAAGGAAATTTTAGCCATTGCGGCTAGATAATAAAATTTCGTGTATCAAATTCCATCCCGCGATACGGCGGAATGGAATTTGAAAGCAGTTCGTAGTGAGTAAATCTAAAATAGAATTTTAAAATTTAAATCCCAAAGCCTTAGCCGTTGTATCCTAAGCGGCGCATATTTGTGCACGCGTCCTTGTAGCCGTAATAGCACGAGATGCGGTATAGATCAATGGCGTTAAATTTATTCTGCTCTACGCCCTCGCCCTTTTCAAACATCGCTGCGAGCTTCTGGCAAGCAGGGAAATTTTGAGAGAGCGTGCATGCAGCGTTATAGGCGTTGGCGGCGGAAGCATAGTCGTGCTTGGAATACATAGAATCCGCAAAATTTAGACACATTGCGCCATTGCCGTTTTTGCACGCATCGCTTTGCACGACGCTGCCTTGTAGGTTCATCGCACGGATACCGTCTTGAACATCGGCGAAGGAATATTTGCCGCTCTTTGGCGCATCGACTGCGCTTTTTGGTGCGTTGCTAACGCAGCCTGCTAAAAACACCCCGGCAGCGATCAAAGCTAGAATTTTTTTCATATTTTGCTCCTTAATTTTTTGAAATTTGGCGACCCAAAACGTAATAGGTCTCTTTGCCCGCGACCTTTTGTAGCTTGAGCTTAAATTTTTCCGACCAAGATCGGATGATCTGCTCCGCAGCGGTCTTGCGCTCCTCATTCGTAGCGTCGTTTTTGATCTTAAAATACGGGTTTGAATTCGACATCGCCACGTGCGCACCGTAAATTTTAAGCTTATCGTTCAGCCCCACGATGCGATCAAGCTCGTTATCCTCAAAATCGCACTTCGATAAAATTCCTCGCAGCTGTGCGACCGTCGCGTCGTTTACGCTATATCCTAGCGCTAGCAAAATTCCATCTTCACTCATTCTCATCCTTTCAAAAAATTTATTTGTTCGCTTGTGAAATCAAAACGCCTTCGATTATGCTTTTTATATCGCCGTCTAAAATCGCATCGGTTTGGCTATACGCCTCGCCGCTGCGGTTATCCTTAACCTGCTGATACGGGAAAAGTACGTAGGAGCGGATCTGATGTCCCCAGCCAATCTCGCTTTTAGGCGTGTTCTCGTCCTTTTCGCGCTGCTTCATCAGCTCAAGCTCGTAAAGGCGCGACTTTAACACCTTCATCGCCGTTTCTTTGTTTTTGTGCTGGCTTCTATCGTTTTGGCAGTTTACTACGATGCCCGTTGGGATGTGCGTGATACGCACAGCACTTTCGGTTTTATTGATATGTTGCCCGCCTGCGCCGCTTGCGCGAAACACATCGATGCGAATATCCTTCTCTTCGATATTTATCTCGATATCATCATTTAGCTCGGGGCTTACCATCACGCTCGAAAAGCTCGTATGTCTGCGCCCTGCGCTATCGAATGGGCTTACGCGCACCAGGCGATGGATGCCGTTTTCGGCTTTCAGATATCCGTAGGCGTTCTCGCCGCGCACGATGAAGCTAACGTCCTTAAGACCCGCCTCCTCGCCCTCTTGAAAGTCCAGAACCTCGATCTTAAAACCCTCTCGCTCGCAAAAGCGCAGATACATGCGGTATAACATACTCGCCCAGTCGTTGCTCTCCGTACCGCCCGCGCCCGGATGAATGCTGACAATAGCGTTTTTATCGTCGTTTTCGCCGCTAAGCATCATAGAAATTTCTAAATTTATGATCTTGTCCTCTAGCTCGTCCGCCTCGGCAAAAAGCGAGTTTATCGTCTCTTCGTCGTTTTCCGAGTTTGCCAGCTCATATAGAGCTTTTGCGTCGTCTACGGCATTTTTAACGTTTAGAAATTTATTTAAGATATTTGAAATTTTAGTTTTTTCCTTGCCGATAGCGCCTGCTTTTGCGACGTCCTGCCAGAGATTTTGATCGTTTTCAAGCTCCTCGATCTCTTTTAGGCGCGCTTTAATGTTCTCCGGTTTTACGACGCCTGCAATATTTTCGACTTTAGTATTTAGGGTTTTTAAAAGTTCCGTGTATTCGTAATTATCCAAAATTTAAGACCTTTTTATGCTTTTGGCGTGATTATAACATATTTTGGATTAAGGTTGTTTATAAAATTTTATTTAAGGCGGGCATTATTAAGCATTTATCTATTAGGGATATCAAAACCTGCTTGATATTGCCATGATTAATCAGTTTAAGCTCCGTCGAGAGATCGGGCAAGGGGTCGTTTAGTAGCAGTTTTAGCTTTGCTTCTTCTAGCTTCAACTTTTTGCAATCGGCTTTTTTGTCTTCAAGCATAGACACCACTAGTCTTAGCTTTTCTTTTGTCATTTCGCTTTGCACGAAAGCACCTTATACATGATAATAGAGCATAAAAAAGCTGCGATAGAGCAAGCAAAATACGCCCAAATTTCTCCGATAGTTTTTTCAAGAAGCGCGTGCAGTCCTAGCAAAAAGAAAACCAAGCCTATAATGCAAATCACGCCCGTAATTATATTTAGTAAAACCGAGTTGGCGCTCTTTAAAAAAGAGCGCCTAATATCGCTAGCTTGAGCGTCTACGAGCTCTACTACCGAAACTATAAATTCAGATATGCCGGCCATTATTTTTTCAGCAACCAAGCGAGCAAAAATCCGACGCCCGCAGCGATAGCGATGCTTTTTATCGGATCTTGTTTTATCGTGTCATTCACGCTTTCTATGCCGTCTTTGCCTTTGAGCCTTAGATCATCTATATATTTTTTGATCTCATTGCTGTTTAGCTGATCTAGAATTTTATCTTTGGCAGACTCCGCACGCTCTGCACCTATGTTTTTGATGGACTTCATAATTTCTTTAAAATCCGCTTTTAAAGAGTCGATATCCTTTTTCAAAGAATCTAAATTTGTCTCTTGAGTAGCCATTTTCACTCCTTTTGAAGTTTATTTTAGAGCTAAAGCTCATGATAGATTTTAGTACTTATTGATTAACGCTCGCTAAATAGACTGCCCTTTTGCGCTTAATTTATACCTTTAATATTTTTTGATATAATTGCCAGCCTAATATTTTATATTGAAAAGAGAGAACAATGCAGATCATTAGAAGCGTAGAGGAGCTAAAAAGCTTCAGAGCATCAGCAAGCGGCAGCGTGGGCTTCGTGCCTACTATGGGCGCCTTGCACGCGGGGCATGCGAGCCTCATAAAAAGAGCGCGGAACGAAAACAACATCGTAATCGTCTCGGCATTCCTCAATCCGGCGCAGTTTTTGCCCGGCGAGGATCTAAACAGCTATCCAAAAAACGAAGCGGGCGATATTAAAATTTGCGAAAGCCTCGATGTGAACGCGCTTTTTATCCCGACCGCGGATGAAATTTACGGCACGGAGGAGCCAGCAATCATAGCACCTAAGCCGATAAGTGAAATTTTAGAAGGCAAAACGCGCCCCGGGCACTTCGACGGCGTACTTAAGGTGCTAAATAAGCTTTTTAATCTAACTCGTCCCAGCAACGTTTATATGGGCAAAAAGGACACCCAGCAGCTTTTCATCGTGCAGAAGATGGTAAAGAGCTTTTTTATGCCTATAAGTATCATCCCTTGCGAGATCGTGCGCGAGAGCGACGGCTTGGCGCTTAGCTCGCGTAACGCCTATTTGGATGAGGAGGGAAAGCTTATGGCGCTTAAGCTTTCGCGCTCCTTGCTAAATGCCAGCTCGCTTATTAAAAAAGGCGAGATCAGCCTAAATATCATCCGCGAAAAGATGCTTAGCGTGCTTGAACCGCTGGCGGTCGATTACATAGCGTTCGTGGATTATAAATTTAATGAAATTTCGCAGATCAAGTTGGGAGATACTATCATTTTAGTAGCCGCCAAGGTAGGCACGACCCGTCTGATCGATAATATCTGGCTGTAAAATGGCAAAACTCCATCTCGTTTCTCTAGGCTGCAATAAGAATTTAGTCGACTCCGAGATCATGCTTGGGCGCTTGCAAAACTATGAGCTCACGCCCGATGTGGCCTCTGCCGACGTCATCATCGTAAATACCTGCGGTTTCATCGCAAGCGCCAAACAGGAGAGTATCCGCACGATTTTGAAGCTTAGCGAGCAGAAAAAAAGCGGCGCGCTGCTGGTCGTCACGGGCTGCCTCATGCAGCGCTACCGCGAGGAGCTGATGAAGGAGCTGCCCGAGGTCGATCTTTTCACCGGCGTTGGCGACTACGACAAGATCGATGAAATCATCCTAAAAAAGCAAAATTTATTTAGCCCGGACACCTACCTGCAAGCAAGCGAAGAGCGCGTGATAACGGGCTCAAACTACCACGCCTACATCAAAATTTCAGAGGGCTGTAATCAAAAATGCTCTTTCTGCGCCATTCCGAGCTTCAAAGGTCGCCTAAAAAGCCGCAGTATCGAGGACATCGAAGCGGAGGTACGCAGTTTGGTAGCGCGCGGATTTTACGATTTTAGCTTTATAGCGCAAGATTCCAGCAGCTTCGGTCGCGATCTAAGACGCGGCAACAAGGGCAGATCAAATTTTAAAGGCTCCGAAGGCGAGTTAAATTTTACGGGCTTTCGCGACGGGCAGAATTCCGATGGCTCAAGCGGCAGCGCGGGAGATAAGATTTCCGCTCAAAGTGGGCTCGCCTGCGGTAAGGGCTCTGGCGGCGAGAGTGCAGACGACGAAAGAGTCCACGAGCAGGATATAGATCTAGTCGCACTGATAAAACGCATCGAAAAAATTAGAGGCGTCAAGGTAGCGCGCGTGCTGTATCTCTACCCTACCAGCACCGACGAGCGACTCATCCGCACGATCGTGGACTCACCCGTTTTCGCAAATTACTTCGACATGCCGATTCAGCACATAAACGACAAAATGCTAAGCCTGATGAAGCGCGGCGCGAGCGTGGCGCGGATCAAAGAGCTTTTAAATTTAATGCGAAGTGCGCCGGGCGCATTTTTACGAACGGGCGTCATAGTGGGGCACCCGGGCGAAGGCGAAGCCGAATTTGACGAGCTTTGCAACTTTTTGCAGGAGTTTAAATTTGATAGAATTTCAGCTTTTGCCTACAGCAAGGAGGAGGATACGGCGAGCTTTGCGATGCCGCAGATCCCTGCGCGGACAATTAGCCGCCGCTTAAATAAGATCGAGAAAATCACGCGCGAGGCGATAGATAATAGCATGCGCGCGCTCGTAGGCAAAAAGATGCCCCTAATAATCGAAGGCGCCAGCAGCGAGGGCGAGTTTTTTTACGGCTCCAAGCCTCTTGCATGGGACAAGGACATCGACGGCGAAATTTTAATCAACGAAAGCTACGTGCAAAATCTAAAAGTAGGCGGTCTATACGAGTGCGAAATCACGGAATTTGCGGGCGATAGGCTGCTTGCGCGAGTGCTAAAAAGCTCGCAAGGATAATGAAAAACTCGCCCGAAATTCCAAGCAAAATTCTAGCCTTGCTGCGGGCCGGCAAAAATCTGCTTGCATTTTCGCACGGCGTCGATAGTACCGCGCTTTTTTACCTTTTGGACGAGGCGGGCGTGAAATTTGACCTTGCGATCGTGGATTACAACGTCCGCGCGCAAAGCAAGGACGAAGTCGCCTCGGTAAGGCATTTGGCGGCCAAATTTAACAAACAAATCTACGTAAAAAGCGTGCGGCTAGGCGCGTCAAATTTCGAGCACGAGGCACGTGCGGCCAGATATGATTTTTTCGGTCAAATTTGCCGCGAGCGGGGATATGAAAATTTGATTTTGGCGCATCAATTCGACGATAAATTCGAGTGGTTTTTGATGCAGCTTGGGCGCGGCGCGGGGCTTAGCGAGCTGTTAGGCATGCAGGAGCTAGAAACTCGCGAGGACTACGTGATCGCTCGTCCGCTTCTAGGCGTGCGAAAGTGCGAGCTGGAGCGGTTTTTGCGTGAGCGAAACCTAAAATACTTCACCGACGAGACGAATTTAACGGACCGGTTTAAACGCGGCTTTATTCGCGCGAAATTTAGCGAGCCGTTTTTAAACGAATACTTTAGCGGCGTAAAAAAGAGCTTTGAGTTTTTGGCGGTCGATGCGTTAAGCTTAACTCCCGAAATTTCTAATCCCGCGACAAAAATTTATCTCATAAAACGCGGTGTAAACGAGATTCGCGGCGTGGATCAGGCCTGCAAGCGGCTAGGGCTCGTGCTAAGCTCCGCACAGCGAAACGAATGCGCGCGCTGCCTAGAAAACGGCGCCGACTGCGTGCTAGGCGGAAAGGTAGCCGTGGGCGCGAGCAAAAATTTTATTCTCGTAACGCCATATATCAAAGCCGCGATGGACAAGGAATTTAAAGAAGCGTGCAGGCGGCTTGCTATCCCACCGATAAACCGCGGATTTTTATTTGCCGAGGGCGCGGATCTTGCGCTATTTGAGGAGCTTTTATGAGCGTTTATTTTACCTCCGATCTGCACTTCGGCCACGAGCTGGTGCTTAAAAAATATCCCAATTTTAGAAAAGGTGCAAACGTAGCCGAAATGGATGAAAATCTCATCACCGCTTGGAACGCGCTTGTTACATCCGAGGATCTTGTCTATAATCTCGGCGACGTCTCCTTTCACAAGGATTTTGCGCACACTTGCGAGTTACTTCGCAGACTAAACGGGCGGCATTTTTTGGTGCTCGGCAACCACGATGGGCGCATCGCTGCGATGAAAAACGAGCTGTTAAGCCAGCACAAGGCGGACGGTAATTTTATGTTTGAGCAGATCGTGGGCTACGCCTTTGTGCGCCTATCGCATAAGAGAGCGGCTCTGTCTCACTACCCGATGATCGAGTGGGCAAACTGCCATTATGGCGCGCTGATGCTCTACGGTCACCTGCACGCAGATATGGCTGAAGTTTCGGGCAGGGCGCTAAACGTGGGCTTTGATCTGCACGGCAAAATTTTAAGCGAGGACGAGGTGTGGTCGTATCTGAAAGATATCCCGCCCAAGGCTCATCACGCAAGCGAGCTAGAGGGCATTAGCGAGAACGACGATGTGGAGCAAAGGCGAGCTTTGATAGAAAATTTTTTACGCAAAATTAATCGTGATTAGTGAAAAAGATAAAATTTACGGCGCAAGACAGGCCCTTTGCGGCAAATAAGTTTAAATTTAAAAGCGAGCCGTTTAAAATACGGATTGATTTTACCCAGCCAAAATCCATTATGTAACGCGAGATAAAATTTAATAAAATGCGGCGCAAACAAGCAACTAAATCGTATCAAGCAAGCGCAATTGCAAAGATAAAATTTTAAAATTCTGCCTAGGTGCGGAGCGAAAAATTTGATCTAGCGGGCTTCCAGCATCGCGATTTTGTTGATGTAATCGGCAAAATTTAGATTTATCAAATTTGTTTTGATGAAGATGCGCGTGAAAATCACATAACCAATCTCGTTGCTAAGTGTGCCGTCTGAGTAGATGAAAACATTAGTGAGAAACTCGCTATTTTCGGATTTATAAAAGGTCTCGATCTGAAAATTTAAAAGCTCATAAAATAGCTCGTCAGTATCGCTCATCGCCGCCTGCATCTCCTCATCGATGCGCATTATGTCGGCGTAGAGCACGCGCTCTTGGTTGGCGACGACAAAACACGCGCGGTTATTAAATTTCAGCGCGAACATCGCCATGTTTTCAAAATCGCTTTGATTTTTTAGCAAGAAGTATAAAATTTTAAATAAACTAGCGTGCGAGCTAAATTCTATTCCAAAAGTCTCATCCGCCGCCTGTGCACTTGCGCGAGGAAATTCCACTATGAAACTATCATCGACTTTTTGATAAATACTATTTTCTTTAATCATATAATCCTCGTTAAAATACACTCTTTGATTTTCGTCGTCTATCAGCACGCAAGAGATTAAATTTTTATCACTCAGATCCGCAAAGCCCACCAGCGAGGTAGCCAGATCATTTTCTTGCGCGATAGGAAAGCGATCGGATTTCTCATCCAAAATTCTTTTGCCGAAGCCCAATTTTCTATAAAAAAACTCGCATGCGCCGGCACTTTTAGCGACGCTGAGGAATGATTTTGCCTTAAATAGTGCCATTTTCTCTCCTAAAATCGCAATTATACCAAAAGACTATTATTTCAAACTAAAATTTAGCGTCTTGCTCGGCGCTTGCAAAAAGCAGTCGCCTGATCGCCTCTTTGCCCGCATCGAGGCTAAGCCCAGTTAAATTTAACGGTGCGCTGAGGCTGTAATTTATGCGCGAAAAGGGCTTTGGCAATACCATCTCGTCCCAGCTATGAAATTTCCAAAAACTGCTCGCTTCGTAATTTAGCGCGTAAATGCCTAAGTTCAGTCGCTGCGCAAGGATCACGGCTCCATCCGCGACGCTGTGAAGGGGGCCGCGCGGACCGTCGGGAGTGATGATGACATCGGTACCGTTTTTTATCTCTTTGATCGCGCCCATAAGCGCGCGCGCTCCGCCTTTGAAACTGCTGCCGCGGATCGCACCGATGCCAAAATGCGAGATCACGCGCGTAATTATCTCGCCGTCTTTGTGATCGCTGATGATGACCTTGGCTTGCTTAGTATTGCCGAAATCCCGCAACCACCAGCGCCTATAAGCAAAGCTCATCATAGCTAATCTTCCGTGCCAAAACACGACGACGCAGGGCTTTTCGGGCAGCTTCGCGGGGGTAAATTTAACCCTGCATGTTAAAAAAATACACCAAATCAGGATAAAAATGAGATATTCGGCGATGCGGAAAAACAGCCGCTTTTTAAGCGATAACTTTTCCATAAAGCGCCATTCTGGCGGTCTTTTCGACACGTACTCTGCGCGTTTTGCCTAACAGCTCCTCGCCGCCTTGCACGCAGATTAGAAAATTTGAAAAGCTTCTACCGCACGCAGTGCCGCCCTCTCGCAGCTCCTCGAAATACACGTCGAAAATTTTATCTTTTTGCGCTCCTGCGATCTCGTCTAAAATTTTAGCGTGAGCGCTTTGCAGCCTGCTTAGCCTTTCGCTTGAAATTTCATCATCCAGCGGCTTTAAATTTGCTGCCGGTGTGAGCGGTCGCGGGCTAAATTTAAAGGAAAAAACCTGCTCGAATCTCACTGCCTCCAGCACTTCCATCGTCTCAGCAAAATCCTCCTCGCTCTCGCTCGGATAGCCCACGATGATGTCGGTGCTGATCGCCACGTCCGGGCAGCTTTGGCGCAGCTTAAGCGCGCGGTCTAGATACCACTGCTTGGTATATCCGCGCTTCATATCGCGCAAAACCTTGCTCGAGCCGCTTTGCAGCGGCATATGCATCGATTTGCAAATTTTAGGATTATTGCAAAAAACGTCTAGAAATTTATCGTCCATATGTAGCGGATGCGGGCTAGTAAAGCGGATGCGCTCAATGCCCTCTATATCGCTAAGCCGCATGAGCAGGTCGCTGAAGTCGATTTTTTCGTGCGCGTTAGAAAAGCGCTTGCCGTAATTGTTGACGTTTTGTCCGAGCAAAAATATCTCTTTGGCGCCGCGAGCAGCGGATCTTTCGGCTTCACGCAAGATGATTTGAGCGGGGATCGAAATTTCATCGCCTCTAGTCTGCGGCACGATGCAGTAGGAGCACTTTTTGTCGCAGCCGATCATTATGTTTATGAAGGATTTATATGGCGAACTCGCAAAATCGCCGAATGCAAACTCGCTCTCGTCGTAGTTTATGTCAGTGCTGATAAATTTTGGCGTACGAACGGCTTGCGAAATTTTAGATACGTTTCTGGCGCCGAGCACGAAATCCACGAATGGCGCGCGCTTAAAAATTTCTCCGCCCAGATGACTTGCGGTGCAGCCGCAAACGCCGATTTTGGAGCCCTTTTTTCTAGCTTTATCGAATGCTCCGATCTCGCTGAAAAGCTTATGCACGGGCTTTTCGCGTACGGAGCAGGTATTTATCAAGATCAGATCCGCGATATTTACGTCGTCGGTAATCTCGTAATCTTGCTCTTTTAGCTGCGCGATAATATGCTCGCTATCGCGCACGTTCATCGCGCAACCTAGGGTCTGGATGAAGAGGAGTTTACTCAAAGGATATGCACCTCGTACATATACTCGTTTTCGTTCAGCCCGTATCGCACTATGCGCTGATACACGCTAAAACCCTTAGTGTCGAAAAAATCCACCAAAGCGGCTAAATCTTTTTGAGAATTTTCTCTATCCAGATAAAATATTTTTTGTCCGCTCTTTTCTACTTGGGCTTGCAAATCCTCGATCTTAACGCTTTTTGGCTTAGAGGCAAGCTCCGTTCTGGCAAGTTTTAGCTGCATGATCTATCCTTTCATTTATGTTTTAAACCCGCGAGTTTAGCGAAATTTAGATAATAATTCGTTTAAATAAAAATAAAGTCAAAATTCCATATAATACCGCACTTCAAAATTTAAAATCCAAAATTTAGTAGCACGAAATCAAATCTTAAGGAAAATTTATGGAAAAAATCACCGACATCATCGAGTCGATTGCAAATGAAAAGGGGCTTGAGCCCGCAGACGTCAAAGAGCGCGTCAAAACGGCGTTCATCCAGACGGCAAAAAGGCTTTTCGGCGAGGAGTATCTCTACGACAGCGAAGTCGATCCGCAGACCAAGCGCGTCAAGCTTTACCAAAAGGTCCACGTCGTAGCAGATGATGATGAGCGGCTCGGCGATCACAACTTCATCGCGCTAAGCGAAGCCAAAAAAATAGGCGAAAACGCGGAGATCGGAGATGAGCTAAGCTACGAAATAAATATCGAAAACCTCGGTCGCACGGCTTCCGGCGTGCTGGCTAGAGAGCTAAATTTCCACATCCAAAGACTGCTTGAAGAGAAAATTTTTGAAAACTATAAAAGCAAGGTGGGCACCCTCACTCACGGCACAGTCACTAAGATCGATCACGACGGCACGACCTACGTAGAGATCGAGGATACAAAGGCCTTTATGCCGCTTAAAAACCGCATCAAGGGCGAGAATTTCAAAATCGGCGACGTGCTGCAAGCCGTCATCAAAAACGTAGCCATCGACAAATCTCACGGCATCAGGCTGGAACTTTCGCGCACCAGCCCAAAATTCCTAGAAGCCCTGCTCGCCGCCGAAGTCCCAGAGATCAAAGACGGCAGCGTTATCATTCAGGCTTGCGCGAGGATTCCGGGCAGGCGAGCCAAGATCGCACTTAGCGCCGTCTCGCCAAACGTCGATCCGGTAGGCGCCACCGTCGGCAAAGGAGGCGCTCGAATCGATGCGGTGAGTAGATTTTTAAGCAAAAATTTGCAAGACGGAAGCGGCGGCGAGAGCATCGACGCGTTTGAATACTCCGCAAGCCCCGAAATTTTGATCACTCGTGCAATGGCGCCTGCGATCGTAAACTCGGTCAAAATAGCGCAGGACGGCAAGGCGATCGTCTACGTAAACCCCGATCAAAAAAGCAAAGCGATCGGCAAAAACGGCCTAAATATCCGCCTCGCCTCGATGCTGTGCGGCTGCGAGATCGAACTTATCGAAACCGGCTCGGCGAGCGAGAAAAAGGTCTCCAAGGAAGAAGGTCTTAAAAATCTCGAAGCGCTTTTCGGCGAGCTGTAGAGGCGAAGCGCACTTCGCTTTTTAAAATTTTGTAAATTACGCGCTCTATAAAATTCCACGCCTACTAAATTTTGCAAATTTAGTAATTAATGGAATTTTGTAATTTAATACTCCACGAAATTCTATATTACGTAGAATTTTACGCCATTCGGAATTCTAAAATTTAGCGCCAAAGCAAATTTTGACCGAAATTTTACGGCGCAGAATTCTAAGCTTAAATTCTATTCATGCGCGGATTTGAATTGATGCGATATTTAAATTTACACAGCGCGCAAAATTCCGCCCCAAGATAAGCTGCGCCTACCGCTCATATAAAATTTCGACGCCGCCGTAGTGCCAAAATGCCTTCGGCGCGAGGTATTCGCCGCCCAGGACGGCTAAGCTTAGCTTAAAATATTGCGGCGAAAATTCCGTGATTTTAGAGATTTCCTGCTCGAGTAGCGTCGTGCAGTAGAGGTTCGCTTCGCCGCGAGGTCTTAGCGTAAAATCTTCGCCGACGCGCTTAAGTAAAGAGGCGGCTAGGCGCGCCTTTTGCTCCTCGTTTAAAAATTTCATCCGCGCCGCGCCGAAGTCTCGCGCATGCGCCAAAAACTCCCGCATCGAAACGGTCGCGACGCCGTCTCGCTCGCCCTCGCCCGTTACGGCGTGCACTATCACGAGCGGGCGTTCGCGCACGATTATGCCTACGTGCGAGTATTTAAAATTCGTTGTGATTGCGATTATGCGGCTGTCGGTGACATCGCCCATGCGAAAGACGAGATCGCCCGTGCGCAGATTTGATAAAATTTCATCCGGCACTCGTAGCGGCTCTTTGGCGACAGGCGCGCGCGTGAGCGTCCAAAGCTCGCCGAACTCGCCTAGAGCGAAGATCAGACAAACTAGAAGCTTTTTGGCTAAAGCGCAACCTTCCATTTGCCGTCTTTTTTGATGAGTTTAACGCCCTCGGTGCGGTTTGTGCCGTTTTTAAAAGACACGGTGACTTTCACGAACGCCGATTTCTCGTCGCTATTTTGCAGCTCGCCCGAGACGCCCTTTAGCCCGTCGCGCTTGGAGGCCTCCTCCTTGCCGGCGCCTGCCATTTGCATCAGTTTGCCGTTTATCATCTGCATAGAGCCGTCGTCCGATCTGTCCTTATCGGGTATGTCTATAGCATCCACCAAAGTCTTAGAATCGCCCTCGTATAGGGCTTTGATGAAGTCCTCGGCTACGCCTTTCGGGTCGCTGCCGCAGCCCGCTAAAACGAATATCGCGATGAGCGCGAGTAGAAATTTTTTCATAAGCTCTCCTCGTAGAAATTTTAAGATTTTATATACAAACAATAAATATTTTTTAAATTCAGATCTTTCTGCTCGGGGGAATTTATATCGCGTTTGGATTTACGAAAGGGGTATTCGGTCGTGCTTTTACTGAATTAAAATAGAATTTTGCATTCGGAGGAAAGCTCGTCTTGCCTCGATAAAATTTTATCTTGCCAAAGCGAAATTTTATGGCAGTTTCTGCGAACCGTGCCTTGCGGCACACCACTCAAACGGCGCCCAAACTCATTCGGTAGCGCGCGAGGCAAGCTTTGCTTGTCGGAACTGAAATTTAGCCGTATTTTGCGGCTAAAATTTTAAAATTTCAATGCCGCCTTCGTAGGATTGCTCGCCTGCGATTTAGCTTTTTGCTGCGACACTCGCGAAATTATAAGGAAATTTTACCTAAATAGGGCTATAATCCAATAATTCATTTCATAAAGGAATATCATGGAGACATGGGCGGTTTGGGCACTCGCATCAACACTCTTTGCGGCACTGACTGCGATATTTGCAAAAATTGGGCTTGAAGGGATCAACT